>CATPAT010000254.1 GCA_955652155.1 uncultured Chthoniobacterales bacterium
GCGACCGTTGGTTGAAGACTCAGGGAAATGTAGACAGACGCATCAATGTATGACAGCAGCCCCAACTAATGGCGAACTTTGGATCCAAACGCACCGCTTCTCTGAGATATTTCTGTGCGCCAAGGACGTTGGCGGGTGTGGGTACCGTTTTCAGTGTATAAGCCAGGCCACGCAGGTAGGCATCGTAAGCCTCAGGATTGTCTGTCGGTTTGGCAGAGATGACTTGCTCTTCCCGACCGCTGAGGTGCGCTCGCAGTTGGTCGGCGATGGCTTTGGCCACCTCACTCTCGACCGAAAAGATGTCAGTCAGTTTGCGATCAAAGGTATCAGCCCAAAGATGGGAATCATTGGCCGCTTTGATTAGCTGCACGTTCACGCGCACGGCGTCGCCGCTCTTCTGCACGCTTCCTTCCAGGATGTTCGCGACACCAAGCTGCTTTGCAATCTCGGGCAGGTTTTCCGGCGCGCTTTTGTAATGCTGCGTCGACGTACGCGAGATCACCTTCAAATCGGCGATCTTCGATAAGCGCGTCAGAATTTCGTCCTGGATGCCGTCGGCAAAGTAAGCGTTGGCTTTTTCTTCGCTCAAGTTTTCGAACGGAAGCACGGCAATGCTTTTATCCGGGATTGTTGACGCATTTTGATTGGGCGAAGCGGCGGCGCGGCCTTGCTCATTTTGTCGGACGCCTCGGAGATGCGTCCCTACCTGTAGAAAAAATGCCAGCGCAACGGCGGCAATGATTGCAGCGGCAATCAGAAAGTATTTTCGGGCACTGGTTTGTGTTCCATTTTTCTTTGCAGCCGGAAGGCGAGAAAACTTTTCCGGCAGTTGCGGGTTTCCAAGCTCCTCGGTGTAGAGATTAACGATGCCAAGTCTGACACCGTGCTTCACCTCGATCTCGCCAAGCTCGTGTAAATGTGGCTGCCAAAGACTGTCTTGCGCGAGATCATCGGCCACGCGTTTCGACACCAGAATGTGTCCGGCATCGCCGCAATCCATCACGCGCTGCGCAATATTAATTCCCGCGCCAGCGACGTTTGATCTTTGATTGACATCTTTCACCTGATCGACGGGGCCGCTGTGCACTCCCATGCGCAGCCGCAAGCGCGGATGATTTTTCAACACCCTGCTAATTTCCAGTGCGCATTGCACCGGCTCCTCCGGACTTTGAAAAAACACCAGCGCCATCCCATCGCCGGAAGGAATGGAAATGAGTTTGCCGCCCGCCTCGCTTTTGCGGAACTGCGCGGTTTTCCGCACGATTTGGTTGAGCTGATGCACGACTTCGCGCTGCTCGTTCACGAGCAATTTCGAGTAGCCGACCACGTCCATAAACAGAACATGAGCAGTCGTGAGATGCGGATCGGATTTGTGCTTCGTGGGCATTGCGACTACTTCGCCTCCTTCGGCGCGAGCGAGGCGACAAGTTTTTCGAAGCGCGGGTCGCCGCGCAGCGGATCCCAGACTTCGTCGAGCTTGAGTGATCCGTAAGTTACGCCAAAAGGAATCTTAGCCACCTTTTCCAGTAAGATGAAAGCGCGATCGACCTCGCCCGCTTGGGCATAGATGCCGGCAAGCCTGCTGAGTAATGCGTCACCGAGAAGGGCGTCTTTCGCAACCGGAAGCAGTTCAGTCGCACGTTGACCTTCCCGGAGTGCTTCGTCCTTGCGGCCAAGACCAGCATCGATCTGAGCGAGGACGATCAGCGACTTTCCGTCTTCTGGCTGCTCACGCACTGCCATTGCCGCTCGTTCGCGAGCGGCCAGGAACGCCGTATTCGCTCTCGACTTATCGCCAAGTCCCCGAGCGACGATTGCCTGGTTCCATTCCCGCGGAGTGAAGAAACCGTTGTCGTCGAACTCTGCTCCCCCGTGAGCAGCCAGTGTCTGTTCAGCTCCGTGGTAATCGCGCTCCTTAAGCGCCAGATCCAGCCGGGCAGTAATGAGATCATTCGGGTCAGCAGTCTTGGCGGCCTCACCAGTGATGAGATCTTTCCACCGGCGCAGATCGGCTTTCGAAGTCAAATCAACATTTGCCCGAAGCAGCCCCAGGCTAAAGTCGAGAGGCTTCCAAGCAAGAGCACCATCCAGCGTTTTCGCGGCCTCGCCGTATTGGCGCAACATAATGTATTGGCCCGCCAATTCCGAGACGAGGACGATGTTACGCGGGTCCAACGCCAATGCCTGCTCGAGGTGACGAGTCGACTCCTCCCAGTTGCCCTGTCGTCGCTCAATAAAGCCGCTTAATGCAAAGACTCGCGCGTCATTGGGTAGGCTGCGTCTAGCCAAGGCGATTTCTGCCAGCGCGGGCGCGTAGTCCCGGCTGGCCCGATAGTACCAGGTCGCTCGCGTGAGATGCACTTCGCCTCCATCGGGCTGCAGGCGTGCCGCTGCTTCCAGCGCCTTCTTAGCCATGTCCAGGCGCGCGGGCGTATGATCTGCGTTCAGCCAGTATAAGTAGAGATGCGTCTGCGCCAACTTACAGAGCGCGGGGACGAAAGCCGGATCGCGGCTGACTGCCTGGTCCAGGAGTTCGACTTCCCGTTTAGCTCCTTCGGCACCACCACTGCCGATGGAACTCGCGCGATTTCGGTCAATCTCCATCGCCCGCAGGTAAAAGTCGTACGCAACCAAGTCATTGGTTGGTTTCTCTTGCATGGCCGCTTCCTCTTTCGGGGAGAGCTTCGCCTGAAGCTGGTCAACGATCGCTTTGGCGATCTCGCTTTGGATGACGAATACGTCCGCGAGGTCGCGATCGTAGGTTTGCGCCCAGAGATGCGCATCGGTCCGGGCGTCGATCAACTGCGCATTGACACGCACGCGATTGGACGCACGCTGCACGCTGCCTTCCAGGAGATGCGCCACGCCGAGCGCTTTGCCGATCTCGCGCAGATTTCGCACGGCGTTGCTCCTGTATTGCACTACGCTCGTTCGACTGATCACTCTTAGGTCGGCAATCTTGGCCAGGTCAGTGAGGATCTCGTCCTGCACGCCATCGGCGAAGAACGCGTTTTCCTGGTTGGCACTCAGGTTTTCGAATGGCAGCACCGCGATGCTCTTTTCGGCGATTGCCGATGAAGTGCTTGCGGTCATTGGCGAGCGCCTGGATTGAAAGAGCAAAAGTCCAATCGCAAGCGCGCCGAGGATCAGGACCAATGCCACGATCAATGCCCACTTCGGAACGGCCGGTTTAGAAGTCGAGGGAGGAGTTGCCGCCGTGACGGCGGCCTCTACAGGAGGAACGCGCTTGAACTTTTCCGGCAGCTCCGGATTCCCAAGCTCGTCGGTGTAGAGGTTGGCGACGGCAACGCGGACGCCATGCTTTACTTCGCACTCTCCCAGGTCGTGCAGATGCGGCTGCCAGTGTCCGTATTGTTCCAAATCTTCGGCGACATGTTTGGAGAGCAGAATGTGCCCCGCATCGCCGCAATCCATCACTCGCTGCGCGATGTTGATACCCGCGCCAGCGACATTGGCCCGCTCGTTCACGTCCACCACGCCGCTGACCGGACCGCTATGCACGCCCATTCGCAGCTGAAGTTCCGGATGTTCTTCGAGCGCCCGGCTGATCTCCAATGCACATTCGACTGGCTCTTCCGGGCTCTTGTAAAAAACCAGCGCCATCCCGTCGCCGGTCGGAATCCTGATCAGTCGGCCGGCTTGTTCCGCGCTCCGAAATTCCTGAGTGCCACGGACGATTCGGTTAAGCGTATCGAGTAGCGCCCGTTGCTCGTTAATCAGCAGCTTGGAGTACCCTACGATGTCGATGAAGAGGACATGGGCGATCTCCAGCTGAATCTCTTTCTTGATCTCCGTGGACATCTCAGAATCCGACTTGGAATCGTACGGAACTGATCATCCCATTTTTGTTTCGCGCGTCGAGTAAGATTCGGGCGATTGAGAGCCTGCCCTGAGCGAAGCCGAA
>CATPAT010000255.1 GCA_955652155.1 uncultured Chthoniobacterales bacterium
CCGCGCCAAATTCTTTTTTCTCGCTCGGATGCCAGCCGATCGCTGTCGGATAAAAAATAATTTCGGCGCCCCGCAATGCCGTCAGCCGGGCCGCCTCGGGATACCATTGGTCCCAGCAAACGCAGACACCGATCTTGCCATGCTTTGTTTCCCACGCCTGAAAACCAAGGTCGCCCGGCGTGAAATAAAACATCTCGTGATACAACGGATCGTCCGGGATGTGCATCTTGCGATATTTCCCGAGAAATTTTCCGTCCGCGTCAATAATTGCGGCGGTGTTGTGATAAACGCCCGCCCGGCGTTTCTCGAAAAGCGACGCGACAATCGCGACGCCGAGCTCGCCCGCCAATTTCGTGAGCTCAGATGTCGATTTTCCGGGAATTTCTTCGGCCAGTTCGAAGTTTTTGTGGTCTTCGGTCTGGCAAAAATACTGCGAGCGAAAGAGTTCCGGCAGACAAACAATCGCGGCGCCTTTTTTAGCGGCGTCGCGAATGAAATCGAGCGCCCGGGCAAAATTCTTGTCCGGATCCGGGCCACATCGCATTTGAACGAGCGCGATCTTGGTCATGTGTGTCTCAGCCATTTCAGCCAATTAACCACGAAGGACACGAAGTTCACGAAGATGAAATTATTTCCGGCCTTCGTGTCTTTCGTGCTCTTCGTGGTGAAGTCACTTCACCGAATTCGCCGGGACGATCTCGATCGTCTCAATAACGACTCGCGCCGTTGGTTTGCTGTTTTCGCCCATGCTGTTTCTGGTCACCGGCGTGTCGCCGATTTTCGCGAGCACGTCGTCGCCTTTGATCAATTTACCGAAAGTCGTGTATTGGTGATCGAGCCTCGGCGCTGGCGCCAGACAGATGAAAAATTGTGAACCGGCTGAGTCCGGATCGGGCTCCCGCGCCATTGAAATTACGCCGCGTTCGTGCGGATGATCGTTAAATTCAGCTTTGATCTTGTAACCCGGGCCGCCTTCGCCGTAGCGATTTTCCTTCGCCGGGTCTTTGGAATTCGGATCGCCGCCCTGGATCATGAATCCCTTCACAATCCGATGGAAAATCGTACCGTTGTAAAAACCAGCCCGCGCGAGCTTCTTGAAGTTGTCGATCGTGTTCGGTGCAGCGTCAGTCCAAAACTGCACGACCATATTGCCCTCGCTCGTTTTAATCACCGCGACTTCGTTTGTAGCAGATATGGGTTTTGTTTCTTGACCGCTCATCGGGGTTGCAATTAGTGGGAGCGCTAACATGGCAGAATAAAATGCAAATTTCATCGTAGGATTTTCTGAATTTAGCGTTGGGCGTTTTCTTGTTTCGACGCGTGATACTCCTGCAAACTGCGCACCTGCAGTTTGCTCTTTTGTAAAGAGCGAATTCCGTTCGCGCTCGCCTGCGCCGCGCGCACCGTCGTCATGATCGGAATTTTTTGTGCAAGCGCGGCGTTGCGAATCGTCACTTCGTGTTCGCGCGGGATTTTGCCGCTTGGCGTGTTGATAATGAAGCTGATATCGCCGTTTTTGATTCGATCGAGCACGTTGGGCCGTCCTTCGTGCAACTTGAAAACTTTTTTTACTTTGATTTTTGCTTCCACCAGCGCTTCGGCTGTTCCGCTTGTTGAAATAATCCCGAAGCCCAGCTTCACGAATTCGCGCGCGACCGGGATGACGGATTCCTTATCAGTGTCCTTCACACTGATGAAGACGTTCCCCTTTTTCGGCAACGGCGGCGGTGCGGCCATCTGCGATTTGGCGTAAGCCAGTCCAAGATCGACATCCATACCCATGACTTCGCCGGTCGACTTCATTTCCGGTCCCAACGAAATGTCGACGCCTTGATAACGCAGAAACGGGAAGACGGCTTCTTTCACCGAGAAATGTTTGGGCACGATTTCCTTGGTGAAGCCAAGCTCGCCCAAAGTTTTGCCCGCCATAATCTTCGCCGCCAGTTTCGCCAGCGGTAGACCGATCGCCTTGCTCACAAATGGAACGGTGCGCGAGGCGCGCGGATTCACTTCCAGCACGTAAACGTCTTCACCTTTGACGGCAAATTGCACGTTCATCAGGCCGCGCACATTCAACTCGCGCGCCATCGCTTTGGTGGCGGACGCGATTTCGTCGAGCACTTTCTGTGACAAAGAAAACGTTGGGATCACGCAGGCGCTGTCACCGCTGTGGATGCCGGCTTCCTCGATGTGCTCCATGATCGCGCCGATCACGGTCGTTTCACCGTCCGAAATGCAATCGACATCCACCTCGATCGCATCTTCGAGAAAGCGATCTACCAGCACGGGACGATCCGGCGTTACCTCGATTGCGCTCGCCATGTAGCGACGCAGATCTGGTTCATTGTAAACGAGCTCCATCGCGCGGCCGCCGAGCACGAACGATGGGCGGACCAGCACCGGATAACCGATTTTCGTGGCGATCCGAACCGCCTCGTTTGTGCTCACGGCTGAACCGTTCGGCGTTTGACGCAGTCCAAGTTTGTCGAGCATCGCCGCGAACAATTTTCGATCTTCCGCGGTTTCGATGCTCTCCGGCTGAGTCCCGAGGATTGGAACGCCCGCCGCTTTTAATCCATCCGCGAGATTCAGCGGCGTTTGTCCGCCAAATTGAACGACGACGCCTTCCGGTTTTTCCTGCTCATAGATATTGAGCACGTCCTCGAGCGTGAGTGGCTCGAAGTAAAGTTTGTCGCTCGTGTCGTAATCGGTCGAAACCGTTTCCGGGTTCGAATTGACCATGATCGTTTCGAACCCGAGCTCGCGCAGGGCGAAGGCGGCGTGCACGCAACAGTAATCAAACTCAATCCCCTGACCGATCCGGTTCGGTCCGCCGCCGAGAATCATCACCTTGCGTTTACCACTCTCGCGCCGCTCGTTCTCGTCGCCGTAAGTCGAGTAATAATACGGCGTGTAAGCTTCGAATTCCGCCGCGCAGGTATCGACAAGGCGATACGTCGGGGTGACGCCGCTCCCGATTCGTACATCGCGCAATTCCCTCTCATCAGCGCGCTCTTTTACGGCGAGCTGACGATCGCTGAAGCCTAATTTCTTCCAGCGAAGAAAAGCTTTTTGCGTCGCAACTTCCACCGGCTTCTTCCCATCTGTTCCCTGCGCTTTTAGCGCAATCGCTTCGGCGCGAAGATCCCACGGCTTCAAACTCTCAGTAACAATTTCTGCGACGTTTCGCAAAAACCATTTGTCGATCTTGGTCAGCTCGAAGGCTTCATCGATCGACGCGCCTTTTTGGAATGCCTGCGCAAGATAGAAGATTCGTTCGTCGTTCGGGATCGCCAGTTTCAAGCGTAACGTTTCAAGATCGACGTCTTTGTCGGCGCCGTCGCCGCAAAGTCCGAAACGCTTGATCTCCAAACTTCGCAGCGCCTTTTGCAGCGCTTCCTTAAACGTCCGGCCGATCGCCATCGCTTCGCCGACGCTTTTCATCTGCGTGGTCAGCGTTGGATCGGCCTGCGGAAATTTCTCGAACGTGAACCGCGGCACTTTGACCACGCAGTAATCGATCGTCGGCTCGAAGCACGCCGGCGTTTCGCGGGTGATATCGTTCTTGATTTCGTCCAGCGTGTAACCGACCGCCAGCTTGGCCGCGATTTTTGCAATCGGAAAGCCGGTTGCTTTGCTCGCGAGCGCGCTTGAGCGCGACACCCGCGGATTCATCTCGATCACGACCATTCGACCGTTGTCCGGATGGACCGCGAATTGAATGTTCGATCCGCCGGTCTCGACGCCGATCTCGCGAATGACCGCGAACGCGGCGTCGCGCATCATTTGGTATTCTTTGTCGGTTAGCGTTTGCACCGGCGCGACCGTGATCGAGTCGCCGGTGTGCACGCCCATCGGGTCGAAATTTTCAATCGAACAAACAACGACGCAGTTGTCCATCCGGTCCCGCATTACTTCCATTTCAAATTCTTTCCAGCCGACGAGCGATTCCTCGATCAATGCCTCGCTCACCGGAGACATGGCGAGACCGCGGCTGGCGATCTGATCCAGCTCGTCCGGGTTGTAGGCGATACCGCCGCCACTGCCGCCGAGAGTGAAGGCTGGCCGGATGATCAGTGGGAAAGTTCCGATCTCTTTCGCAATGCGGCCCACGTCGGCAAGCGAGCGCGCCACGCCCGAGCGCGGCACGTTGAGCCCGATTCGCAGCATGGCTTCCTTGAACAACTGTCGATCTTCGCCTTTCGCGATCGCCTTCGCGTTGGCGCCGATCAGTTTTATTTTGTGACGCGCGAGTGCGCCGTTGCGATAAAGCTCCATCGCCGCATTCAACGCCGTCTGCCCGCCCATCGTTGGCAGAAGCGCGTCCGGTTTTTCTCGAACAATGATGGCTTCGATCACTTCCGCCGTGATCGGCTCGATGTAAGTGCGATCGGCGAACTCGGGATCGGTCATGATCGTGGCCGGATTCGAATTCACCAGCACGACCTGATAGCCCTCTTCGCGCAGCGCCTTGCACGCCTGCACGCCGGAATAATCAAATTCGCAGCCCTGCCCGATCACGATTGGACCGGAGCCAATTAGGAGAATTTTCTTGAGATCGTTGTTCCGCGGCATTTGCGCAGCGCGCAGGATAGACTAAATCGGGCGAACTTCACGCCGGAACTCTTATTTCGTCTGATACTTCGGATTTTTCGCCTGTTTGCGAACAGCGGCGAACAGTTTGTTGA
>CATPAT010000256.1 GCA_955652155.1 uncultured Chthoniobacterales bacterium
ATATAATTCAGCGCTTCTCGATCTTGGTGCGCTAGTTTGCCTGCCACGCCAACCGAAATGCGGAGTTTGTCCGGTCAAAAAATTCTGCCGCGCGAAAAATCCGAAGTCGTTGCCAATAAAACGACCGCGTCCTGGAACAAAGCAACTGATCGAAAAACACGCGTTCGTTGTTGAACATGACAAACTCTTGCTGGAGAAATCGCCCGCGCGCTGGCGGGGGATGTGGATTTTGCCGCCATTGGCAAGATCGGCATCTAGTCGTCCAGTTCATTGCGCTGTTTTTCCCTTCACTAACCATCGCATCATGTTGCGTGTCTTTCGCCGGCGCTTGCATAAGGCCCACAAACAGACCCAACGCTGGTTCGGCCGACATGAGCTGGCTTCTATTCCGATGCCATCACCGCATCGGCGCGCCCTCATGGCGTTGCTGCATTAAGCGTTGGACGTTAGGCGTTGGACGTTGGACGTTTTCCGCTCGAATTCGTTATGCATTCGACTGAGACGTTACCCGACGCGCGCGGTCATTTCGGCCCCTATGGCGGAATGTTTGTGCCCGAGACACTCATGTCAGCGTTGCACGAACTGGCCACAGAATACGATCGCGCCAAGACTGATCGGGAATTTCAGAACGAATTGTCTATCTTGTTACGCGATTTCGCCGGCCGACCGACGCCGCTCTATCTCGCTGAACGCTTAACCAACAAGCTCGCGGGCCCGAAAATTTATTTGAAGCGCGAAGACTTGCTCCACACCGGCGCGCACAAAATCAACAACGCCCTCGGACAGATTTTGCTGGCGCAACGAATGGGCAAGCGCCGCATCATCGCTGAGACGGGTGCCGGCCAGCATGGCGTTGCCGCCGCCACGGTCGCCGCTCGCTTCGGGTGCGAGTGCGTGATTTACATGGGCCAGGTCGATATGGAACGCCAGGCGCTCAACGTCGCGCGCATGAAATTTCTCGGCGCGAAAGTTGTTCCGGTCACAGCTGGGCAGGCCACGCTTAAGGAAGCGATCAACGAAGCGATGCGCGATTGGGTCACGAACGTACGCACCACTCATTATATATTGGGCTCGGTCCTCGGCTCACATCCTTACCCGATGATGGTCCGCGATTTTCAAAGCGTCATTGGCGTTGAGGCGCGCCATCAAATTCTCGAACGCGAAGATCGGCTGCCGGATTTGCTCGTCGCCTGTGTCGGCGGCGGCAGCAACGCCATCGGCTTGTTCCATCCGTTTCTGCAAGATCAACATGTTCAAATGGTTGGAGTCGAAGCTGGTGGCGAAGGCATTCGCAGCGGAAAACACGCCGCCCGTTTTCAAGGCGGGCGCCTCGGCGTTTTGCAGGGGACGAAAACTTTTCTGCTCGCCAACGAAGAGGGCCAGATCGAGTTGACCCATTCAGTGTCCGCCGGCCTCGATTACGCCGCAGTCGGACCAGAACATTCTTACTTACGCGATCTCGGCCGGGTAGAATATACTTACGCGACTGACGATGAAGCACTCAATGCGTTCGGCATTCTTTCCGAAAACGAAGGAATCATTCCCGCGCTCGAGACCGCGCACGCGATTGCCTACCTCGTCAAGAATGCGCCCAAGATGAAGCGCGAACAGATTGTTATCGTGAATTGTTCAGGTCGCGGCGACAAAGATGTCGATGCGGCGGCGCGCGCGCTTGGCTTCAAGCAAAATTCACAACCATGAGATCGATGACCGGATATGGCCGCGGCGAGACCGATTACACCGGCACGAAGTTCAGCGTCGAGCTCAACTCGGTGAACCGGAAGCAGAGCGACATCGTCATTAATTTGCCGCGCGCCCTGGCCGCGCTCGAGCCGCAGATTCGTCAGACTATTAACGAAAACATTTCCCGCGGACGGACCAACGTCGTCGTGAGTTATCACAATGGCTCCGCCGGCACGCGCAAACTCGCACTCGATACCGAGCTGGCACGCTCCTATCAGGACGCGATGCGAGCCCTGCAAAAAACTCTCGATGCGCCGGGGGAAATTACGATCGGCGCAATTTTGCAGGCGCCGGGCGTGATGCGAGCTCCGGAAGAAGCGGTTGATTCGAGCGCGGTCTGGCCGGCAATTGAGCGCGCGTTACGCGCCGCGCTCACTGACTTAATCAAAATGCGGGAGCGCGAAGGAAAACATCTGGCCAAAGATTTGATTCGCCGCTTGAAAGCGATGCGCAAACAAATCAAGGAAATCCGAGGACTGCACCCTGACGTCGTCAAAAAATATCGGGCGGCGCTGCTCGAGCGAATTCACAAGGCGGGCCTTCCGATTTCGAGCGATGACGAGCGGCTAACGAAAGAAATCACCTTCTTCGCCGATCGTGCGGACGTTTCCGAGGAGCTGACTCGCGTGGAAAGCCATCTCGCGCAGTTCGCACACCATCTCCGCCGACACGAACCGGTCGGTCGCACTCTGGAGTTCATCACCCAGGAGATTTTTCGTGAATTGAACACGCTCGGGGCCAAAGCGAATGACGCCGCGATTTCGCAACGCGTCGTTGTCTGCAAAGCCGAGCTGGAAAAAATTCGCGAGCAAATTCAAAACCTTGAGTAGCCGCTTTAGCCGTTACGGAATTCTGTTTGTTCTTTCCGCACCATCCGGTGCCGGCAAAACCACGCTCGTGGACGCGCTGCGAAAAACCTCCGAGTTCATTTACTCGGTTTCGTGCACGACCCGACCCGCACGCGCCGGCGAAGTTGACGGCGAGGATTACCGATTCCTGTCCGAAGCCGAATTCAATGCTCGCGCCAAAGCAGGAGAATTTTTGGAGCATGCGGCCGTTCACGGACACCATTACGGCACGCTCCTGAAACCCATTGTCGAACATCTGATGAACGGCGGCGATGTCTTGATCGACATCGACACGCAGGGCGCGGCCACGATTCGTAGTTCCAAAGACAAATTCATTCGGGAGGCGCTCGCAGATGTTTTCATTATGCCCCCGGACGTTGAAGAACTGCGCCGGCGGCTAACCAAACGCGGCACCGAAACAGCCGAGCAAATCGAAGTCCGCCTGACCACCGCAATTCGCGAAATGGAATCGTGGCCCCAATATCGCTACACCGTCATTAGTCGAACGACTGAGGAAGATTTGCAGAAATTTCGACACATCATGAACGCCGAGCGATATTTAAGCCGGCGTTTGATCCAAAAGTGATTGTTGATCCATTCGACTAACGTTCAGGACAAGCCTTACATGAGAAAAAATTCCAACCGGCGACCCGAAAAAACTGGCGTGCGCAAAGTTGTGCGGTTGCGCGGCGCCGGCAAGACAATCGTTCTCGGCGTTACCGGTTCGATCGCCGCTTACAAATCCGCCGAGTTGGCAAGTCTACTGGTGAAGCAAGGCCACCAGGTTTTCGCGGTCATGACGCACGACGCGACCGAGTTTATCACGCCGCTGACTTTGCAAACGCTTTCCAAAAATCCGGTGATGACGAGTTTTTTCGACGAAAAAGAAAATTGGCGACCCGGGCACATCGAATTGGCTGATCGCGCCAACCTTCTTTTGATTGCGCCAGCGACGGCGAACACTATCGCCGAGCTCGCGCACGGCTTGGCGAACCATCCGCTCGCCGCGATTGCGCTCGCCACCCGGGCACCGATTTTGATCGCGCCGGCGATGAACGGAAAAATGTGGTCGCATCCCGCCACGATCGAAAACGTCGAGACATTGAAATCGCGCGGGGTCGAATTCATCGGGCCAGAAGAAGGAATGCTGGCCTGCGGTTACGAAGGACTTGGTCGTCTTTGGAAAGTCGACGACATCGCATTTCGCACCGAATTTCTGCTCGCCCGCCAGGAAAACCTGATCGCGTGAGATTTCTCATCACGGCCGGGCCCACGCGCGAGCCGCTCGATCCCGTTCGTTATCTCAGCAATCGTTCGTCTGGAAAAATGGGTTACGCCATCGCCGAGGCGACGCTCGAAGCCGGCCACGAAGTCGTCTTGATTTCCGGCCCGGTCGGCATTGGTCGGCCCCGCGGCGCTGCGGTCATCCCAATTTCAACAAGCGACGAAATGTTCGACGCCGTGCATCAACAAGCGCGCAACTGCGACGTTTTGGTAATGTGCGCGGCCGTTGCCGATTACAAGCCAGCCAAAGTTTCCAAATCCAAGATCAAAAAGCACGACGCCAATCTTTCTCTCGACTTAATTCCGACTCGCGACATTCTCGCCTCGCTGCCGAAAAACCGAAAATATATTGTCGTCGGCTTCGCGGCCGAAACTGAAAACGTCGAAACAAATGCGCGGAAAAAATTTGAGGAGAAACATTGTGACGTTGTCGTGGCAAATGACGTCAGTCACGCGGATTCGGGAATGGAAAGCGACGAAAATGAAGTCACGATTTTGTTTCGCGGCGGTGAAATAAAAAAAATTTCCCGCGCTCCGAAGAAAATTGTGGCGCGCGAGCTCATAAAAATATTTGCAAATGTTTGCGAAAAACGTTTGACAAAAAAAATCGCGTGATTACTTCGTCGTTAAGTGAAGTCATTCCCAACTCTTCACGAATTTCCGCGAAAGCGGATTGAAAGGGGGGAATAGAAGTCGATGGCTAAGAAAAAAAGGAAAGCAGCAAAAAGAAAAGCGAAGAAAAGAAAGAGGCATTGAGGCCCGTCGCTTAATTAACGACTTCGAAATTTTTTCGGAGTCACAACTCCAAACTTCAACCCGGGAGGAGAATTTATTTTCCTCCCGGTTTTTATTTGAATTAAGACGTTGAGGTGTTGAGACGTTGAGAGGAAACGCTATTCTGCCTCAACTCAACCGGTCAACCTTTCCATGAAGCATTATCTCGACGCGGCCGAGAATGCTGCGCGCGCGGCGGGCGATCTTCTTCGCAAAAATTTTCACCGCTCGCAGCACGTCAACGTTGCGGAGGCACACGATATCAAACTCGCGATCGACGTTGAGACACAGGAGCTGATCACTAAAGCACTGCTGAAACAATTCCCGGAACATGCGCTTTACGGCGAAGAGGGAATTGTCGGCGACCAATCGAGCGACCATCAGTGGGTGGTCGATCCGCTCGATGGCACTGTGAATTATTTTTACCAGATCCCGCACTTTTGTGTTTCGATCGCGCTGCGTTTGAAAGGCGAAATCATTGTTGGCGTAATTTACGATCCGATGCGCGACGAAATGTGGAGTGCGCAGAAAGGAGAGAAACCGCGTTTGAACGGTCACCATTTTCGCGTGAGCGCTCGCACCGATCTGGCCGAAGCCGTTGTTTCAGTCGGGCTCGCCAAAACGGATCACTCGATCGATTCGAATCTACCGCTGCTTCAAGCAATGATTCATCGGGTGCGAAAATGTCGTGTCCTCGGCAGCGCCGCGCTCGACATGGCCTACGTCGCGTGCGGACGCTTCGACGCTTACATCGAACGCGGAATCAGTTTGTGGGACATCGCGGCCGGATGGATTCTGGTCGAGAGTGCGGGAGGCCTGGTCGACTTGCGCCCGCGTAAAGATATGAAAGATAAATACAGCATCGTCGCCTCTAATGGCGTAATCGACTTAAAATTGTGAGTACGACTCGTTGCGGAATCGGTTACGACATTCATCGGCTTGGCCAGAATCGAAAATTGATTTTGGGCGGTGTCGAAATTCCGTATCTACTCGGCTTGGAAGGACATTCCGATGCCGATGTTTTATCGCACGCCATGGCGGACGCACTTCTCGGCGCGATTTGCGCCGGCGATATCGGACAACATTTCCCGGACACCGACGAATCAATTCGCGGCATCAGCAGCATCGAAATCTTGAAGCGAGTGAGCCAAATGCTCGCCCAGAAAAAGGCGCGAGTCTTGAACATCGACGCCACCGTGATCGCGGAAGCGCCAAAGATCGCGCCGTACATTCCAGCGATGCGGAAAGAAATTGCCGCGGCGGTTGGCGTTTCCAACGCCCAGATTAGCGTCAAAGCGACGACCAACGAGCGCCTCGGTCCGATCGGCCGCGGCGAAGGCATCTCTGCGATGGCCATCGCGACGGTCGAACAAGATTAAAGTCCATTGTCATCCCGAGCCCTTCGACTTCGCTCAGGACAAGCTCCGTCGAGGAATGGAGCGAGTGGGACGAGCGACATGGACGGTTGCGCCGCGACGGTAGCGGCGAGAGAGTCGGGAGACGAACGAGTTCGACCTCTCCCTGTTGTCTGCGCTTGTTTTGCTCGGAAATATTTAGAGATGTCTCGACTCCGCTCGACATGACAAAAGATGGCGCTTCGCTTCTTTAATACCTATTCACGAAAACTCGAAGAGTTCGGTCCGCGCGATCCCGATTCGCACAAGATCGACATCTACACCTGCGGACCGACAGTTTACAGCCGCGCGCACGTCGGAAATTTTCGCGCCTACATCTTCGAAGACCTACTCCAGCGCCATCTCGAAGCCCGCGGATTCAAGGTTCACCGCGTGATGAATATCACCGACGTGGATGACAAAACGATTGTCGGCGCGCATGAGGCAGGCGTTCCGCTCACGAAATTTACGCAGCAGTTCAAGGACGCCTTCTTCAAAGACGCGGATATGCTGCGGATCAAACGCGCCGACGAATATCCGGCCGCAACCGATCAACGCTACATCGACAAAATGATTTCGATGATCGGGACGCTGATTGCGAAAGGTCTTGCTTATCAAGCCGACGACAAGTCGGTTTATTTTCGGATCAACAAATTGCCGAATTATGGAAAGCTCGCTCACTTCAATTTGGATGAGCTTCAATCAACCGGCCGGGTGAAGCACGACGAGTACGACAAGGAACACATCGGCGATTTCGCTCTCTGGAAAGCGTGGGACAAACAAGACGGCGATGTGAAATGGGATTCGCCGTGGGGACCTGGCCGTCCCGGCTGGCACATCGAGTGCAGCGCGATGGCGACCGCGCTGCTGGGCGACCAGATCGATATTCACTGCGGCGGCGTCGACAATATTTTCCCGCACCACGAAGCCGAGATCGCGCAGAGCGAGGGCGTCACCGGCAAACAATTTGTGCGGATGTGGCTGCACTGCGCCCACCTGCTGGTTGACGGCCAGAAGATGTCAAAGTCGCTCGGAAATTTTTACACGATCCCCGATGTCTTGGGCAAGGGCTACACCGGTCGCGAAATCCGTTACGCGCTGATTCGAGTGAACTACCGGACTCAACTCAATTTCACCTGGGACGGAATGAAAGAAGCGCGCGAATCGTTAGGCCGAATCGACGATTGGCTTGAACGTCTGCGCGAAGTCGGCGGAGATAAAAAGGGCAATACTAAGATCGAGATGCAACTCGGTCACGAATTCGAAGACGCGCTCGACGACGATCTGAATATTTCGGCGGCGCTCGGTTTCCTTTTCGAAACGATCCGCCAAACGAATCGCGCGATGGATGAAAGCAAACTCGACGGGGAGACGGCGGCCAGGTGGTTGAGTTGGTGGAATCGAATCAACCAGGTCCTTGATTTTGAAAGCGACGGAGCGGAGCTGCCGGAGGAAGTGGCGAAGCTGGCCAAAGAGCGGGCGCAAGCGAGGCTTGCAAAAGATTTTCGAAAAAGCGATGAATTGCGCGACAAGTTGAATGCGCTGGGCTGGGAAGCGCGCGACACCAAGGACGGACAGAAGATTACGCGACGCGCCGGCGCTTAACGAAAATGTTTGCGCCCGCACAATTCCTCAATCTCGAACACACGGCCCACCCGAAATTGTTCGAAGACCAAAGCTATGTCTGGAACGCGCTCAAACAAATCGCGAGTTATTTGCAATTTCGTTTGAAACCGGCGGTACTCGGCGAGCTCGTCGGTCGTCCGTTCATCAGCAGCAATGTGTTCGTTGGCCGCGGCACGATTGTCGAACAGGGCGCGGTTCTGAAAGGACCGGCCTGGATCGGCGAGAATTGCCAGATCCGCAGCGGCTGCTACGTGCGCGAGAATGTCGTCGTCGGCAATGGCGTCGTCATGGGCAATTCGTGCGAATTCAAGAACAGTATCATTTTCGATGAAGCTCAGGTGCCGCATTTTAATTACGTCGGCGATTCGATTCTTGGATTTAAAGCGCATCTCGGTGCAGGCGTCATTTTGTCGAACGTGAAACTCGATCACGGCGAGATTAGCGTAGCCACAGACGAAAGTCCGATCGCCACCGGTCTCACCAAGTTTGGCGCGATTGTTGGAGATCGAACAGAGATCGGCTGTAACGCGGTGATTAATCCCGGCTCGGTTCTGGGACGCGATTGTTTGGTTTATCCAAACGTGAATTTTCGCGGCGTGCTGCCGGAGGGAAGTGTCGTGAAGCTGCGACAGGAATTCCAGATTTTAGAACGACGCGATCGCGGGAAATAGCAGCTGGCTTGCCGAGCCGTAGCCTTGGAGCAACGACGACGCAATGTTTCGAATTTCCGTTACGCGAATGAACAGGGCCAGACCACGCGTTTGAAACAATTGTGCCTGCGAGCTGGCGGATGGGGAGGGATTCGAACCCTCGGTGCCTTTCAGCACACACGCTTTCCAGGCGTGCACAATCGACCACTCTGTCACCCATCCCGACGGATCGAGGAATCGTAAGATCGACAATCAGAGTTGCAAGCGGCGGAACAATTCGTCGAGCGGCAGTTGAATGCCGATGAAAAACTCGCCGAAGTCGGCGTATTCCGCGCTCACCGGATCGAAGCGCATCTCGTAAACGATCGCTTTGATCTGGAAAGTGTCTCGCGCAAACAAGGTCACGCCCCATTCGGCGTCGTCGAGTCCGGTTGAGCCGGTGATGAGTTGTTTCACTTTGCCCGCGTATTGGCGGCCGACTGTCGCGTGGCCTTTCATTAACTTGCGGCGTTCATCGTAAGGCAGCACGTACCAGTTGCGCTGTTCGCCGCGGCGCTTGCTCATATTATAAAAACAAACGACCGGCCAATCGGGCAGCGGCGGATAAACACGCTCCCGCCGGTAATGTTTCATTCGCTCGCGAAAAATGTTTAACGCCTCCTCCAGCTTTGCCGGATCGCGCTTCGCCTCCGGATCGAGCGTCGCGACGTATTCTTCTTCGGTCGTGATGTATTCGCTTTCTTCGGTGAGCGACAAATAACTGTAGACCGGAGTGAGCACATCGGCGCCCAAGGACAGCGAAAGTTGCTTCTCGATCTTGTTCGCATTTTGCAAATCGGGCGTGATCAACATGAAGCCGAGATCTGCTTTCGGCGTGACGACACTGAGGGTGAGCAACTGCGTCGAATCCATTGCACGAACTTCCTGCACGATGGTTGCAAGATTCGTTTTCGCTGCATTCTGCTTCTCGCGGTTGAGCAATTGCCATTGCCCATACTCGACGTGGTAAAACAAATGCAGACAGTGCCAGCCCTGTTCGGGAACCAGCGCCGCGTTCTTGTCGGTCACAACGTTAATCTAAATCGCAACACCAAGATGTCGATCTTGCATGCTTGCCGCGCCGTAGCTTGGCGAAGGCGGGTCGATTCTTCAGCGGGTGGCGGTTTGCGCGGACGGCAGGTGCGCCACGCAATATTCTTCGCCATCGCTTGCGACACGGAAGTCCAGATTGGGATCCGTTAACTCGGTCGCACCGCAAACCGCGCATTTGTGAAGCGGCTCGGTCTCACTGCGGGCCTGATCCTCATAACGTTTTTGACGGCTGGAGACCTCGTGCCGATGCCGTGCTCGATAAATAAATTCCGGTCCGAAGAAAATTAGGTAATTGGCCAACGCCGCGATCAACGCTGCTCGATACGAGTTCGAATTGGTAAAAAATCCAAACAACAAGAACGCGCCGGCAATCCACGCCAGCCATTTTATTCTGACCGGCAGAATGAACAGGATGTAGATGATTTCCTCCGGGTAAAAGTGGGCGAAGGCGAGGAACAACGACATCAGCAGCATCGAGTTCGAAAAATCACTGCCGAAGAAAAATGCGGCCATGGTGGTCCCGATCATTCCGACGAGAAAATAAAGGGTGAGTCGGAAAGATCCCCAGGCGCGCTCGAGACCTTCCCCGACCCACCAAAGAAACCAAAGCGCAAACAGGACCCATAACGGGCTCGTCGCTTGTGGAATGAAAATGTAAGTGATGAGCCGCCAAACTTCACCGTGGCGAATGCGAACGGGATCGAGCGTGAGCATCGATGTAAAATCGGGAAGAGTTTGCACGTATCCCGCGCTGCCCGCGGTTTTCAGCAGCCAGGTCAGGCCGAAAACGAGCGCTGCGAAGCCGACAAGAATGCGCGGTAATCCTCGAATCGCGAGAAAACCGAAACGGCGTTCAAGTTTGTCCAGCCAGTTCATCCCCGCGCACGGTAACGGCGGCGGCTGCGCTTGCCAACCGCATCAGCGGGCGATTGAGGTCAATCGCCCCTACCTATGCTAGGCTTTCACTCGTGACCGAGGCTGCGCAAAAAAAGACGCCGCTGTATAACGAGCACGTAAAACGCGGCGCGAAGATGGTGCCGTTCGCCGGCTGGCTGATGCCGGTTCAATACACAGGCATCGTCGAGGAACATCAGGCGGTACGAAATAATGTCGGTATCTTCGACATTTCGCACATGGGACAATTCGTCATTAGCGGTAGCTGCGCTGCCACATGGCTGAACACGATGCTGACCAACAGCATCGAGAAATTGGACGTCGGCCAGGGTCAATACACATTCTTGCTCAACGATGCCGGCGGAATCATCGACGATTTGATCGCGTATCGCATCGGCGACACTAAATTTCTGCTGGTCGTTAACGCAGCGTTTGTCGAAGAAGACTTTGCGTGGCTGGACCGACATCGGAGCGAGAATGTCAATCTCGGGGATCGCAGCGCGCATTTCGGCGGAGTCGCCATTCAAGGTCCGCGCGTTGCCGAACTCTTCGTCAATCTTCCGGCGCGAAATCATATTGTCGATGTCGAGATG
>CATPAT010000257.1 GCA_955652155.1 uncultured Chthoniobacterales bacterium
ATCCGCCCACGAACCCATCCGACGACGCTTCCTTCGGCCAGTAGACGAGCCGTCGCCTTGTGGACCGCGCCGTCGCCCGGTAGCCGGTATCGAAAGGCCTCCAACGGAGCCTCACCCGGCTCGCCGCCGAGATAGAAGCCGTTCGCATCGATTTTACCGTCGCCGCCGCCGTTCAGCCTCTGATGAACCAGCAGAGCCGCGCCAAGCGAGCTCCCCATATCGCCGCTGACCGGTGAGGTAAAGACACGATCGAATATTCCCGATCTGCGGATCTTGCCTGCGGCTACGCAATTTTGCGCACAACCGCCGCAGAACAACAGATCGGTCTGGCGGGTGATCTTTCGGGCGAAGCGCGCCATCTTCAGGACTTCCTCCTCGAAGATGACCTGCAACGACGCGGCGATATCGATGTGAGCATCGCAGAGCGGCTCGTTCTTCTTTCTCGCTGGCACGGACAGGTCCCGCGCCAAAGCGTCGATCGAATGACTCATCAATGTCGGGGTAAAATCGGCACGGCGCGTCAACCGTAACGCTCCATCGGCATCCGACGTCGCGAAATCTCTCAGCTTTTGGACGAATGTCGGCTCCCCAAAGGGCGCGAGGCCCATCACCTTGTACTCGGAGCCAAAGCTATCGAACCCCAGGTAGTAGGTGACCAGAGTGTAGAGGAGCCCCAGGCCGTTCTCGTAGGGCAGCTCGTGAAGAATCTTCGTGCGCTTGGCGGTCGCAATCCCGACCGAGGCGGAGATGTCCTCACCCTTGCCATCCAGGCACAGAACGGCGGCCTGCTCGAACGGCGATGTCGCGAATGCAGCAGCCGCGTGCGACAGATGATGCCAGGCGAAGCGGAAGGGAGTTTTCGGAAACATCCGCCGCGCCTCGCGCGGGTAGATCATTGGGCACCAGGGCTGGACGCCGCCAGGGAAAGGGCTCTCGAACCATTCATCCCGGGCAAGCCGGGCCAACAGCCAAGTGATTCGATTTGTCGGCCGGCCCAACTGATCGAAAATAACGCTTTGCAGTGGCTTTTCGGCAAACGCGCAGACCCCCACCTGTTCCGGTCCCAAGCCGGCAGAGTTGAGGCAGTCGAGGATGGCTAAGCGGGGAAAGTTCCATTCGTGTTTGATCCGGGTAAACCGCTCTTCCTGACTTGCCGAGATCAGTCGACCATCCACAAGAAGCGCCGCATTGGCGTCGTGGCCGAGGGCCCCGCCGATACCGAGAATGACCGAACGTTTGGTCATATCGAGCCCACGGAAACTTCCGTTTGCGGAGCTGATCGCCTGCCGCGACAGCGGCTCACGATAATCCCAATCAGCACCTGCACCATCGGAATGAAGCGGAGGACCGTTAGGGACAGGTACTTCATGCTAGAAGCTCCGCCGGTGTTGCCATCGCCGCTTCGATCAGTGGCGGTAGAACACAAGCAGCGGAAAAAAATTCTTCGGCCAATTTCCGAGCGGCTCGGCAGTGGGCGTCGTAATCGGCGTCGACTCGGGAAACGGCGTCGATTACCTCTTCAGGCGATCGAAACGCGAGCACTCCTTTGCCGCACGGCAGCCAATCCGAAAAACCGGTATCTTGGTGGAGCACCGGCCGACCGCTGGCCAGGTAAGCTGCGCTCCTTTCACTGAACCACCCGGATCGCGTCTCCACGTAGCCAGCTTTCGCAATGGCGAACTCCGCCTTTGATCCCTGTATAAAGGCCTGGTAGGTCCAGGGATCGCGGCTAATGCCATCAATATCTGCGATTCCCCAACCGGCTTGGCGCAGCATAGCATCTGGCGAAGTCCAGCGGGAACGAACCGCGATATTGAAAATCGGCCCGAGCTGCCGTGGCAGCTCGCCAAACAGCCGGAACGACTCGGACTTGTTGGCGAGCATTAGACCGCCATATTGGATAGGCACAGGAAAGGTCTCCCACTGCATCACGGTCGTGTATCGCCCATTCGGTGGTCCCGGGACATACGGCCATGCTCCGAGCGAGACCGGGAGGCGTGTTACTTCCCATGGAAACCCGTCCGCAGGAATGGTGCAGCCCGGTTTGCCGATATTCGCACCAACACTAAAGAACGCGGTATAGGCCTCACAGCGCCGGCGAAATGCTGGATCTGCTAGGTTCCGGACCTGGGTGAACCCAGGATCACCGTCAATTGTAGCGCGTCGTGGGACGGTTTCGAGCCACTCGCGCAGTGGATTGCCCCACATACCGGAGTAGGATAAAATCAGGTCAGCTGATTTGCAGAGGGCGCGAGCATCACGCGCTCGAGCCCCCTTCCACTCGCTGGCGCTAGCGTCGTAATACGCCCAACGGTCGCCCAGCCCCAACCGCGAGAGTGCGTTCGCTGCAAAGCGCAATCCATAGATTGGGTCAGTCGTCGCAGCGCTAATCTTTGGATCATAGCACGTCGGGTAATCGTCGCTATCCTCGATGTAGTACACGTCATGACCGAGTTCCGCGAGTCCATGCACGTAGCTAAGATTGGCCCACGCATGACCGCCGGTCGGCTCGCGAATTAGAGAACCAATGACAATGATCCGCAACCGGCTATCGGCCATGGCCACCCTCCCGGCAGCACTCCGCTATCATAGTGGCTCCACTAGCTCCTCCGACGCCACCCACGTCCGCGCCCGGCATTAACAGTTGTCCTCCAAATTCCTCCCAGGCGAAGCGCCCGTTCTGGTCGTAGTGGTCGAGTACCCTCTTGTACTCGTCCGCAGAGGGCAGACCCATTTCACTGGTGATCCGATAATCGGCTCTCACCCTGTCAATGATCCGATCGGTCGTCCATTTGTAATGCGAGATCTCGATGATCTGCGAATGGACAATTTGATCTTCCCAGTTGTGAAAATTTCCAGCGGGACGGATATCGCCTTTCACCAGAACGCCTTTCCAGTCGGCTCCTTTCATTACATCTCTTATGAACCGTGTCTTGACTGGGTAAAGGGATGCCAGATCGGATGAGGAATCAAATTCGCGCGGTTGTCCGTCGGCACTGAAGCGATCGTACATGATCGCCTGAACGACGTTTGCTCCCTCTGCCTCGGCAGCAGCGATGATATCGCCTATCGGCCTAGGAAATTCGACGAATTCATCAATGTCTACGACTAGCACCCACTCATCCGCCTTTTGATATCGTCGCCTCGTTTCTGTTGTGGCGTTCACCCCGAACGGGTATTGGTCGGCAACCCCCAGGTCTTCGCAAAGAGTGATCTGGTACTGGGACATGAATGGTCGGACCGCAGAGCCAAGATCTCCGGCCACTGCAATGAAAAACTCAGTGACGCCGGCGCGTCCGTAATGCGCAAGAAAATGCCCCAGCAGGCGAGCGTCGTCATAAATCGCTGTAAAAAGCTTCATCGTGGGGCATCACGCTCATAAATCACGTCCTTCCAAATGAGGGGATATCTCGCGTTCAATTGAAAAAAGATCGGTTCTCACTGGTTTGGTTAGGCGGCAACCGTCCGCCTGTCAAATGTTTTGCGTTTGCAAGGCGGCGGTAAGTTGGTGCAGGTGGCGATAGCCGCGGACTTTCTGAAAACGTTTCTCAGCGTCATTATTATCACCACGGTCGGCATGCGGCATACGGGGCGCAAGACCAGGCGCTGTTTTTTTCCATGCGAAACCACTTCCACATTAGCGAATTGTGCGAGGCGCTGGGCGTATCCAGAAGCGGATACCGCGCAGATCCGCCAGCTGCTGGCCTGGCACGGCCTGCCCCAGAGCATAAGCGCCGCCGGTCCTGCTACGATAACGCCTTTGCATAAAGCACCTTCGCTTCGCTCAAAAGCGAACTGCTCGGCGGGGAACAGCGCTTCGCTTCAAAACAAGCCGCGAGAAGCGCGCTCTTTGATTGTGAGGCAATTCGCGGAGTAGTCTGCGCTGCATTTTCGCTTGTCGCGACGGCGCAACCGAGATAGTCTGCGCGTTGCCCCGCCCACAGTGGTCTCATGCCATTATGCGCCAGCGATAATCCATTTGTCAGTGTTATGGCGAACTTACAAGAGTATATCCATAGGTCCTCCATGATTCCCGGATGGACGCGAAATGAGGACGCGGAGGAGTTGGCACGCGCCAGTTTTTCTCTAAGCAGGGACGCGATCATTGTTGAAATCGGAGCGTTTCTTGGCTGCTGCACGGTACTCTTAGCTGGAGCGCGATGCGTGCAAGGCTCAGGCGAGGTTCATTCGGTGGATCCCTTTGACTGCTCCGGGGACGCTTTTTCCCTGCCGTACTACCAGGATATCGTTGCTTCACTCGGGGGCGGGTCGCTCAGAGATCACTTCGAAGCGAATATCCAGAGAGCTGGCCTTAGTGACTGGGTACAAGTGCACCACGGGCGAGCGGCTGGGGTCGCGGCGACTTGGAAAGTTCCAATTGGTCTGCTCCTACTCGATGGTGACCAGTCTCCTCGCGGCGCACGGGAGGCTTTCGACAGTTGGGTGCCATTTTTGAAGCCCGGTGGCATTATCGTTTTGCGGAATACGAAGCCGCGTGAATATGCCGAAGGACACGATGGGCACCGGCGCCTCGTCGTAGAGCAAATCTTCCCCCCTCGGTTCACGGACGTCCGGCTTGTGGGGGCCACGACGTTCGCGCGGAAAGCGGCAGACCATAGCCACCATCTCAAGCCTGGCCCCAGCGTTTAATTCGGTCGTGGGTATTTGGTTGTACGCGCAGTGCTGGAACGACGAGTTGATGCTCCCGTTCTTCTTCCGGCATTACGATCCGTTCGTGGATCACTATGTTCTTTTCGATGATGGGTCGACCGACAGCACTTTATCTCTTTTGGCGGATCGCCAAAAGGTGGAGGTGCGGCAGTTCATCTGGTCAGATACAGAGTCTTTCGCGTTTTCGGAGCGATCGCTTTCGAACCATTGCTGGAAAGAAAATCGCGGCGCGGCCGATTGGGTCATTGTCATAGATATCGATGAGCATTTGTTTCATCCATCAATGCTTCAGTATCTAGATATCTGTAACGACGAAGGCATTACATTGATTCCCGCGCTCGGATTCCAAATGATCAGCGAGGATGTCCCGGCAACTGGAGAAACGCTTTGTCAGTCTCGCTTTTTTGGCGCGCCTTGGACACAAATGATGAAGCCCAGTATTTTCAAGCCATCGGAAATTGAGGAGATCAACTTTTCAGTCGGCCGCCATACGGCCAATCCCATCGGCAATGTTCGCGTCCCTCAGCGGGACGAAGTTTTGCTGTTGCACTATAAATACCTCAATTTTGAACAGACGCACAGTCGCCACGGGCAGCTTGCAACGGAACTAAAACCCAAAGATATCCGTTTTGGGATGGGTCATAAATACGGTTGGTCGCGCGACGAACTTCGCAAGGACTGGGACAGGGTAGTAGCAAGTGCGGTGGACGTTCGCAAGATCATTACCAATGCCGCGGAATACTATCCTTACGAACGCTGGTGGTCACGCTATCGCTAGGGTATTCGCGCGGGACTGAGCCCGGTATCTGTTGTTTTGGCAGAACGAGGGAATGTTCGTCGACTGCATGGATAAGCATCCGACCATCCGAACGCTCGCTTCTGCCCAAGACTGCAACGAGTTCAAAGAGCCTGCGTCGGTGTTTGAGATAGGAAATGTCACGAATGCTTTTATGTTGCGGATTTATTTGGGGAAACGAGAAATATTGGAAAATCGTGCAGAACTGATTGCGAAAGTAAAACCTGCTCCTCCTGGAAACCCCGATACGCCGGATGAGAAGTTGATGGAGGTCCGGATTTATAACTTTGTCCCATATCCTGTGGTGAGGCGATGATTGCCGCACTTCGAAACCCTTCTCGAGCCCTCTAAACTTCATGTGGGCCCGCGTACCAAGTTGTAGCGGCAGAAGGCCCCGCCATCAAGCGCGTTCGTCCGTTCGTGAAGTGGGCGAGCGGCAAAACTGGATTGTTGCCGATCTTGCGGCGCTTTGTGCCACGGCACTACCGTTTCTATTTTGAGCGGTTTCTTGAGGAGGCGCATTCTTTTTTGACCTGCTGCCCTCCTGACGCCAAAGCGAGAGAAGAAGCCCGCATTTTCGGGCTGTTTTTACCTATGAAACAAGCCCAATGTGGCCAAACGAAATTCGGGTTCGATTCCCGTTGCCCGCTATTAGTCTTTTCATAGGTAAATTGCGCTTCGACGAAAGATTTTGCTTGCAAAGTCGGACACTTTTCGGACAATATTTGCGCACTTAAGCACCATAAAAGCGAAGCGTCAAAGATTTCCGATTGTCATTAAACGCGGCTCCTGCGCCGTGAAAATTTACCGTGATCGCAAGCCGACCGGCACGTATTACCGCGTCTCGTACCACATCGGTGGCAAGCGTCACCGGCTGCATTTCAATGATCTTGAGAAAGCGACAAATGAGGCCGAAGCGAAAGCAGCGCAATTGTCGCGCGGAGATATTGACGCTGTCCAATTAACCGGACGCGACCGGCTTGTTTACGGGCGCGCGTTGGAAGCAATACGCGAGCACGGATTGCCCCTTGATGCTGCTGCGCTCGAATACAGCGAAGCGCGCAAGCTTCTTGACGGTGTTCCACTAGTCGATGCGGTGCGGTTCTATTCCCGACATCACGGGCGCGGAATCAAACGAAAATCGGTCGCAGATGCAGTTGACGCGATGATCGCCGCAAAGACCGCGAAGGGCGTGAGCCAAGTTTATCTTGCCGATCTGCGCTACCGGCTTGGCGCTTTCAAAGAGGCGTTTCGTTGCGACGTAAGCGCGCTCGTGCCGGATGATGTTGCTGGTTTCTTCCAGCGTTTGCGGTTGTCACCGCGTAGTCACAACAATTTTCTGCGAATGCTGCGGACGTTCTTCGCATTCGCTCAAAAACACGGCTGGCTGTCGAAAGAAGTTGATCTGCTGGCACGGGTGGAAAAGCGCAGTGAGAAACCGACTCCGGTTGAAATTTTCACGCCTGCGGAGCTTATGGCGTTGCTCAAGAATGCGTCTGCCGAAGTCGCGCACTGTCTCGCGTTGAGTGCGTTTGCGGGATTGCGGGCAGAGGAGATTCTACGGCTCGATTGGGCAGACATAGAGCGCCGGCCGGGATTCATTGAAGTCGCAGCGCACAAAGCGAAAACAGCCACTCGCAGAATC
>CATPAT010000258.1 GCA_955652155.1 uncultured Chthoniobacterales bacterium
TAACAAACAGCTCGCCGGTCTCACCGAAGGTCTCGCCTTCGCTTTTCCACCGCCGGCGATTCCGGGCGTGGGCACTTCCGGTGGATTCCAGTTCATATTGGAAGATCGCGCCGGCAAAGACGTTGCCTTTCTCGCGCAAAACGTGAAGGCGTTTCTCGACGCGGCGCGAAAACGGCCGGAACTCGCTACGCTCATTCCGACGTTTCTGCCAAATGTCCCTCAGGTATTCGTGAACGTCGACCGCGACAAAGTGCTGAAACAGGGAATCGATCTCGGCCAGGTTTATCAAACGCTCCAAACATTCATGGGCGGATTCTTCGTGAATTACTTCAACCGGTTCGGTCGCACCTGGCAGGTTTATATTGAAGCGGAAGGCGATTACCGGACCGACGCGAAGAACGTCGGCCAATTCTTCGTTCGCAACGCGAACGGTACTCCCGTCCCGCTCGACGCGATCTCGACCATCAAAGACGTTGCCGGTCCTGAATTCACGCTCCGCTACAACGAATATCGCTCGGCGCAAATCAACGGCGCCGCCGCGTCCGGTTATAGCTCGAACCAGGCGATGGCTGCGCTCGAAGATGTTTTCAGGCAAACCATGCCTAACGAAATGGGCTACGATTATCTCGGCATCTCGTATCAGGAAAAGAAAGCCCAGCAGGGCGTCTCGCCCACCGTCGTGTTCGGAATGTCGCTCATTTTCGTTTTCCTCATTCTCGCTGCGCTTTACGAAAGCTGGTCGCTGCCATTCAGCGTTTTGCTCGGTACGCCGGTCGCGGTGCTCGGCGCGTTCCTCACGCTTTGGCTACGCGGGATGGAAAACAATATCTACGCGCAGATCGGATTGATCATGCTCATCGGACTGGCCGCAAAGAACGCCATCTTGATTGTTGAATTCGCAAAGGACGAATACGAAAAAGGCAAACCCCTGCTCGACGCGACACTCGAAGGCGCGCGTTTGCGTTTGCGTCCGATCCTGATGACTTCCTTCGCGTTTATTTTCGGAATGCTGCCGTTGTGGTTCGCCAGCGGTTCCGGCGCAGTCGCGCGCCGCATCCTCGGTTCGACCGTGATCGGCGGAATGATCGCCGCCTCCGCCATCGCGATCTTCCTGATCCCGGTAACTTTTTATGTCATTGAGCGACTCTCCGCTGGTCGAGAGTCCTCCACGGAGTCACCGTCAAAAACGGCGACGGAACCGCCGGCAACCGCGCAGGAAAGTTAAACGGCCGGCGTTGCAATGCAGCCGGATTTCATTCATGAATTCGTCCCGGGAAAATCGAATCGGACGCTGTTGTTATTACATGGAACCGGCGGCAACGAACGCGATCTAATTCCGCTCGGCCGCGAGCTCGATCCGAACGCTTCTTTGCTCAGTCCGCGTGGCAAAGTTTTGGAGAACGGCATGCCGCGATTTTTCCGGCGTTTGGCCGAAGGTGTTTTCGATTTGGACGATTTGAAAAAACGCACCCACGAACTGGCCGACTTTGTAGTCGGCGCAGCAAAGCATTATGAGGTCGACATCAAGAACATCGTCGCGGTCGGTTATTCCAACGGCGCCAACATTGCCGCGAGCGTGTTGCTGCTTCGCCCGGAAACATTATCAGCCGCGATTCTATTTCGAGCGATGGTGCCGTTGACTCCGGAGACTCAACCGAATCTTTCTTCAGTTCGCATCTGGATCGGCGCCGGAACATTCGACCCGATCGTTCCTTCATCCGAAACAAAACAGTTGGCCGAATTGTTGCGCGGGGCCGGAGCCAATGTCACGGTTCGTTTCTGCCAAGGCGGCCATGAACTGACGCCGGACGATGTCGATCTTGCGCGAGAGTGGCTGGGAAAGTTGAAATGATTAAAAACGGCGAAATCCAAAAAGCAGATCATCCGATCCAATCACTTCTGCTCGATCTCTGGTCGCCGGACGCAATATCGCGAACAAGTTCTTCAAGATGACACCGGACGAAGAGAGAGACGAACAGTTCTATCGCGACACGGAAAGTATCGCCTTCCCGAAGTTGGACGATCGCCAGCTTGCTCTGCTCGAGCCATTGGGAGAACGGCGCATCCTGAAGCGTGGTGATCTGGTCTACAAGGCCGGTCAGCGCGATCTCGGCCTGACTATTGTCTTGTGCGGCGAGATCGAAGCTTTCGAGGAGCGCGATGGTACCGAACAAGTTCTCGCGACCGCACGCGAGCGCGACTTCATGGGCGACGTCGCCATGTTGCAGGGCACATCGGCCCTGGCCAGCGCGCGTGTCACCTCACCGGAATGCGAGATACTTTACATCCCCGCGGCTAACCTTCGTCGCGCGTTCGCCGAATTGCCCAGTGTTAGCGGGACCATTGTGAATGCACTCATCATGCGTCGCCGCCGGTTGCGACGCGATCCGGAATTTGCCGGCTTGCGCGTGCTCGCGGCGCGCGGCGCACGTGAAGGACATCAGCTCGATGATTTTCTCGACAAAAATCATATCCCGCATCGGCTCATCGAATTTGAGAGCGAACAGGGACAGGCCCTGAGCAAACGTCTGCATTTAACAAGTCGCGATTTACCTGTGCTCATTACGCCGGCAGGCAATCCTTTGCGTAAACCTTCACTACGCGAAGTCGCGCAAGTGGTGGGGCTGCTTCGGCCGCTTGCCTTCGAGAACGAAACCGAAATCATGGCGGACTTGGCAATCGTCGGCGCTGGTCCGGCGGGTCTTGCCGCGGCCGTTTATGCCGCCTCCGAAGGATTAAAAACAGTCGTGCTGGAAAGTTACGCGCCGGGTGGCCAGGCCGGTTCCTCCTCTTTGATCGAAAACTTTTTTGGTTTCCCGACCGGAATTAGCGGCGGCGATTTGACGTGGTTGGCGCAGCTTCAGGCCTATCGGTTCGGCGCAAAATTTTCCACGCCATCGCAAGCCCTGTCGCTCCAATACGGCGATGGCGCCGATGAATACCGCGCCTGTCTTCAAGTCGATGGCTGTGGCGCCGTGCTCCGAGCAAAAAGCGTTCTGATCGCGACCGGCGCAGATTACCGCCGGTTGGATGCGGAAGGGCGCGAACAATTTGAAGGTATGGGCGTTTATTACGCTGCGACCGCGCTCGAAGGCAGGATTTGTCGCGGGGCAACTGTCGTCGTTGTTGGCAGCGGCAACTCGGCAGGCCAGGCCGCGATGTTCCTTTCCGATGGCGCCGCCAAAGTTTTGCTCGTCGTCCGCGGCGACGATCTCTCTAAAATGTCGACCTATCTCTCGCGGCGAGTGGAGGCGTGCGCGAGTATCGAAATTCTCTTTCACACCGAAGTTCGAAAAATGTCTGGCGGGAAAATGCTCGAAGAAGCCGCACTGGAAAATACGAAGACCGGCGAGCGTCGCGTCGTGCGAACCCCCGCGATTTTTTCCATGATTGGCGCCAATCCGTGCACCGAGTGGCTGCCGGGCGAGATCGAGCGCGACGACAAAGGATTCATCAAAACTGGAACCGACGTCGTCAACGCGCCTGCTTGGAAAGGGAACGGACGTCAACCGGGACCGCTCGAGACCAGCGTTCCCAACATTTTCGCCGCGGGTGATGTCCGCTCCGGTTCGGTGAAACGTTGCGCCGCTGCCGTGGGCGAAGGCGGCATGGCCATCGCCGGCGTGCAAATTGCACTCGCCGCATCGGCTGAGCGCAGTTAGAAAACATCGAGCGCTTGCGCGAGTAAGGAACCAATGCCCGTTTGCCCGCACATCGAAGCCATCACCTCCGTGAAGCAGCCGGAAATTCGCGAATGCGCGGAGTGTGTGAAGATCGGCGACTCGTGGGTTCATCTTCGCACCTGCCAGCAATGCGGCGTGACATTGTGCTGCGACACGTCGCGAAATCGTCACGCCAGCAAACATGCGCACGTCACAGGTCATCCGGTCGTCGCTTCAGCGCAACCCGGCGAACGCTGGTTGTATTGCTTTCCTGACAACGCATTTGGCGAATACTGAATTCGCACAAATGTGGGCGCTTTTTCGAGATCCCTGCGATGAGAATGTAGTCCGCTCGGGTGCCGTTGCAGCGCCATGTGAGAAATCACGGGGCCGCTGGGTCCTTGCCGCCACCATTCTGGCATCGAGCATGGCGTTCATCGACGGTACGGTGGTTAACGTTGCGCTGCCGGCACTGCAAACAAATCTCAAAGCCACCGCTCTGGACGTGCAATGGGTCATCGAAGCTTATTCCCTCCTGCTCTCCGCGCTCCTCCTCGTCGGTGGTTCGCTCGGCGACCACTACGGACGCCGAAATATTTTTTTGATCGGCGTGGCCATCTTCGCCTTGGCGTCGGCGACTTGCGGATTTGCCGCGAACATCCATCAACTGATTGCCGCCCGCGCACTTCAGGGGTTGGGCGCGGCGCTTCTCGTCCCGGGCAGTCTCGCCATTATCAGCAGCTCGTTTTCGGAGAACGAACGCGGTCGCGCGATTGGAACCTGGTCGGGTTTTAGCGCGATCACTACAGCTGTCGGGCCCATCATCGGCGGGTGGTTGATCGAGCATGTCTCATGGCGAGCTGTATTTTTTATCAATCTTCCGCTGGCGCTGGTCGTTATTTTGATTTCGCTTCGTTACGTCGCCGAAAACTCGGACAGGGAGAACACGCGAATTGATTGGCTGGGCGCAATTTTGGCCGCGCTCAGCTTGGGCGCGCTGGTTTATGGATTGATCGAATCATCGCAACTGGGTTTCAGCGATCGATCGGTCGTCGTGGTTCTGGTTCTGGCCGGGATCCTCATTATCGCCTTCTTTTTGTTTGAAGCGCGAACTTCCAAACCGATGTTGCCGCTCTCGCTCTTTCGTTCCCCGATATTTACCGGAACGAACCTCTTAACGTTTCTGCTTTACGCGGCGCTCGGTGGAAGCCTGTTTTTTCTGCCCCTGAATTTGATTCAAGTTCAGCATTACGCCCCGACTGCGGCCGGCGCGGCGCTGTTGCCGTTCATCTTGTTCATGTTTCTGCTTTCGCGCTGGTCCGGCGGGCTGGTTGCACGATACGGATCGCGACTGCCATTGATCGTCGGTCCGTTGATCGCGGTCTGCGGCTACGCGCTTTTTTTGCGGCCAGGTATCGGCGGCAACTATTGGACAGATTTCTTTCCGCCGGTTGCCCTGCTTGGGCTCGGGATGACAATCAGCGTCGCGCCGCTTACGACGGTGGTCATGAGCTCGGTTCCACAAAATCGATCTGGGATCGCTTCGGGCGTGAACAACGCGGTCGCGCGGACGGCCGGCCTGGTTGCAATCGCGGTTTTTGGAATCGTGATGCTGCACATTTTCAAGGGCGAGCTGGACCGGCAAATGACGAATTCGAAGCTACCGCCGACAGTGGTGGATTCGATTCGAGCGCAATCCACCAAACTCGCGGCCATCGCCATTCCGGAAAATCAGGATGCGGCGACGCAGCGGCTGATTCGTCGTGCGATCGACGAGTCATTTGTCTCTGGCTTCAGAATGGTTATGGCAATCGGTGCCACCCTAGCGATGGGCGCTGCGGTCACGGCAATGACGTTTATTCGGGGAAAGAAATGAGGGTATAAAATTTTCGAACAAAATAGTTGACTAGTCAGTCTAGTAATGTAAAAGTTTGTATATGCCGAGAGTAAGTGACGTGAAAGAACGCCTGACCGACGCGGCATTGGACTTGATGTGGGAGAACAGTTACGGCACCACTTCGGTGGATGCGATCTGCGAGCGGGCCGGCGCAAAGAAAGGAAGCTTTTACTATTTCTTCAAGTCGAAGTCTGAGCTCACTGTCGCGGCATTAGAGGCAGAATGGAACAAAAACAAGGCGAACATGGACGCGCTTTTTTCGCCAACAACTCCACCGCTCGAGCGGTTCGATCGCTACTTCGATTATGTGCA
>CATPAT010000259.1 GCA_955652155.1 uncultured Chthoniobacterales bacterium
GCTCGGTGTCATCGGGTTCGCTGAGCCAGAGCAACGAAAATTGTGGAATGCCCGTCTCCCAAAGAAAATCAGTCAGCGCTTTCGTTGTCCACGCATCCCGATCAGCTGGTTGCGTCGCAGGAGGAAATGCCCCGAGCGTTTTTACAATCTCGGTGATGGCTTCCGGGGGCGCCGAGTCGCCGGCGAAAATGTTCTGTCCGCTCCGAGGATCTGCATGTCGATCGAACAAGAGCCCGACTGTCTTAGCGGTAGCAATCGCCGTTTTTCCGCCGCCGTTGCGAATTAATTCGGCAATCGTAGGAAGGGCGATGTACTTTCCGCCGCTAAGCTCGTCACCTTTGCGAACGACCCGCGCAGTTTCGACATCGATGGACCTCTTCGCGTCAATCTCCGGCCGGTAATCGTGATTAGCCAGGACGCCGCTGCGATCTGGGTAAACGCCGGTGTTGATTGCAGTACCGTTGACAATCGTGGCGCTTGGAAAGACCGAGTGATGATTTCGAAAAGTGACTCCGCGGTGCGCCAGTTTCCAGAGCGCGGGTGTGGTTTGTTCGGTGACGAAATCCGGCCGCATCCCGTCCCAGACCACGACCACCACATGTTCCCCCCGGCGAATCGGTCCCTGGGCAGATCGATCTTGCGTCGATGAAGCAGCGCCGCCGATTGATCCCAAGCCTAATAAAGCCGCGAGAACCGCTGGAAAGACAAAGAGCGCGCCAAAGATTCGCATTCGTCATCATAATTTAATTCAGTCGTGACGCGATTGAACTTTCGTCTCTCGCTTGTGTCTCACCGGAGATGAAAGTGGCCGTTTTCGCTCTTGGACTCCTGCCGCTCGTTTGCGGCGCTGCTAAGCCACCGCTTTTTCCGAGCGCGGAGGGTACTACCTGGAATTACGACCTGGTGCAGGAAAAACCGATCGAGAGTTTCGACTTAACCGAGCCGAAGGAAGAAGAGCATCTTGCGGTCACCTATCGTCTCGGCGGCATCGAAAAAATCGACAACAAAGATTTGCGGCGCCTTGAAATCTATCGCGACCACACTCTCGAAAGCGTCGATCTCGTCGCCGTCGAAGAACGCGGGATCATTTGCCCGGCACGGGTAGACTCTCAAGGCACGATCACAAGATTAATTCCCCCGCAAATCATGTTGTCCACACCATTGAAAACGGGAGCCGGCTGGAACTTCGATGGGACGATCGCCAACACAAAAGTAAAACAACACTACGAAATTACCGGCGAAGAAGAAGTCGACGTGCCGGCCGGGAAATTTCACGCCTGGCGCATTCATTGCGAGCAAACTTCGCCGGCACCGGCGACGATCGATCGCTGGTTTGTTCCCGGAAGCGGTTTCGTGAAAGTCGAGACCGTGGTGAAAGCACCGTCGGGAGGCGTGTTGGAGAAAAGCTCATTGAAGCTGAAGGGGCCGCCTAGGATCACATCCGCGCCGCAAAAATATGCGACGCCACAGCCTAAGAAACTTTCAGCCGGAGTCTCCAGCAAAGCTACTGGAGAATTGAAAACCGGATTCAAGGCAGACACTCCGGCGATTTATGCGCAGTGGCACGGACATGGACTGCCGGATCACGCCAAGATTCGCGCCGTCTTTATCGCCAAGAACGTTGGTGATGTCTCGGCCGATTACCAGCTCGATGAATCGAGTACCGTCGCACCGGCTCCGAATGCGCATGGCGTGTTTACGCTTTCAAAGCCCGAAGGCGGCTGGACACCCGGCAATTACCGAGTGGAATTTTACGTCGATGACGCGCTGGCAGAGACCGCGAAGTTCAAGATCTCGAAATAGACCGATCTTGCCAGATTCTTGAATCCAAACCGGCCGGTCATCTCGTCTCATCAGCAAGAGTACTATTATGAATAAGACTACGATCGCTTTCTTGGCCGGCCTGGTTCTCGTCACTGCCGGCTGCCGCTGGGGCGGCATTATGGGCAACGGTCACATTGTGACTGACACACGTTCGGTCAGCGATTTTTCCGAAATTGAGGCCAATGGCGGATTTCAGATCGAGTGGCGCAGCGGCCCACCCTCTCTCAGCATCACGACTGATGAAAATCTTTTGCGCTATATCGACAATCAGAACATCGACCATCGACTGCGGCTGCACTCGCATGGAAATATTTGGTCAAGCCACGGAATCAAAATTGCCATCTCCAGCGCAACTCGCTCGGGGGCAAAACTGACCGGCGCCGCGCGGCTGACCGCGAAACAACTTTCCGGACGCAGTTTTGGAATCGAATCGACGGGCGCGGCCAAGGTTTTTCTCGATGGCACTGTTGACGACCTTGTGACCGATATGACCGGCGCCAGCAGGTTGGAAGCGGAATCGCTCCAAACCGAAACCGCCGAGATTTCGTCAACCGGCGCATCTCACGCCGAAGTCGCCGTCAGCGAGTCGCTGAAGGTGTCGATCACCGGCGCAGGCAAAGTCATTTATTCCGGTAATCCGCCGACTGTTGAAAAGCATATCAGTGGCGCCGGATCTATTCGTCACAAGGAGTAATTATGTCGTTGGTCCTGGTCCTTTGGGTGCTGATTTCGAACTCCCTCGCAAATTAACCGCGGCCAGTCAGTTCGCGCGCGAACTTGTCGAGCCGATTCACTGTTCCGACGATGTCTTCTTCAGTCGTTCTCGGATTGATCGTGCACAATCGCAGGCAGGCCCGACCACTCAATTCGGTTGAAGTCAGCAGCGCGAAGCCGTCCTTCATCATTTCATCGACAAGTTGGGTTTGGAGTTCGTCACTGTTTCCAAAACGAAAGCAAACCGTGGCCATCTGCGCGGGAGAAAGAATCTCCCAACCTGGTCGTGCCCGTAGCTCGCGCTCCGCTAGTTCGGCCAACTCGAACCCGTGTGTGATTGCCCGACGAAACGCGGCCAGGCCGAAAGTTTGCAGCGACAGCCAAACTTTGAGCGCGCGAAAACTTCGAGTCAATTGAACGCCGTAGTCACAAGGATTGAATTCTTCAAGGCCGCGATGCACGTCACGCAAATAATCGGGCTTAATTTGAAACGCCGATTTTAAGAGCGCGGCGTCGCGCACCAAAACGCAGCCGCACTCAAATGATTGGAACAGCCACTTGTGCGGATCGAGCGAAATGGAATCTGCACGCTCGAGACCACGCAACATCTCTCGCCCGCGTTCAGACAGGACGGCGGCCGCGCCAAAGGCGCCGTCGATGTGGAACCAGAGTTTTTCTGCTGCGGCGAGGTCCGCCAATTCGGAAAGTGGATCGACCGCGCCAGTGTTGGTGGTGCCGGCGTTCGCAATCACACAGAATGGGCGCAAACCTTTCGCGCGATCATCGGTAATCGCTGCGCGCAAGCCTTGGATCGACAATCGAAAATTGTTATCGCTCTCCAGTTTGCGCATCTGGTCTGGCAAAAATCCGATGACACGCAGCGCGCGTTCCACCGAGGAATGCGTTTGATCGGAGAAATAAACTGTCGCGTCGGCGACGCGGTCTTGCAGCAAAAAATGCCGCGCCGCGACCAGCGCGGTGAGATTTGCCATCGAACCGCCGCTCACGAACAAACCGCCAGCGGCGGTGGGAAATCCGCACATTCGGCAAAGCCAGCGAACGACTCCCAATTCGACAGCGGCGGCAGCCGATCCGCCCAGCCAGGTGCCGTTGAAAATATTGAAACCGGCCGCGAGCGCGTCCGCCATTGTGCTGACGAAATTGTTCGGACCCGGAACAAACGCGAAGAAACGCGGATGATCGACATGCAAGTTGTTCGGAAAAACGTCGCGCTCGAGTTGCGCGAGGAGTTCATTTGGATCGCGACCAGCTTCCGGCGGATCGTGGTCGAACAAAGAAATCATCTGGGCCGGATCGGCCTTTGCTCCGACCGGGCCTCGCTCAATGTTGGCAAAATGGTCGACCAGAAGATCGACAACCCGGTATCCAAGCTGGCGCATTTCGTCGCGCGTAAGCGCGATGCGGGACCGATCAGACGTGGAGCTGTCGTTCGACTTTTTCAATTGCGGCAAGGACAAGTAATGAAGTGACCGCAGAAAATTGCTGAATACAATTCGGAAATGAGCGCTGACACACTTTGCTGGACCGATATCCCGGTCACGAACCTTGATCGCGCGGTCAAATTTTATTCCGCCGTTCTTGGTCAAGAGGTTAGAAAATTGTCAGAAGGCGGAATGGAATACGGACTCCTGCCGCACGGAGAACAAAATGCGTCCGGTTGTCTATGCGTGCGCAGCGACAGCGGCGGCGTGGACAATCGGCCCTCGGCAAATGGCCCGCTGATTTATCTTTCGGTCGAGGGCTGTTTGGATAAAGCGGTTGAAGCTGCGCGAGCAAATGGCGGAAAAGTGTTACGGGCTCGACAAAAAATCGAAGAGCACGGATTTCGCGCTGTGGTTATTGATTCCGAAGGCAACCGCATTGCCCTGCATTCAACAGTGGCATAAACGACGCAC
>CATPAT010000260.1 GCA_955652155.1 uncultured Chthoniobacterales bacterium
CCGGAAAGACTTGGCCGATGCTTCAATGCCTGCGCTGGTGTGAAGCGTCAGCAGATTGAAGATGACACAGGCATATGATTCTTTGGCCCAGGGGAGAAAACTCTCGTTATCCTTTTCGATTAAGCGCACCGTCCCGTAGATTACAAGTGTGCCATTAGAACGCAGCAATTCTGCCGCTTGAGTGAGAAACTCCGCCAGCGCCGGACGCGGAACATAAATCTCGGTGATAACAAGACTGGATTCCTCGCCGCCGATCTGCTCGCGCAACTTGCGGGCGTAATCGGGCAAATAAGCGCTCAGCTGATTCGTGTCGGACCAGTAGGTCTGACCGTTCGTCGACAGATAGTAACTTGCGTAGCGTGCAAAAGCTTTGCTGCGGTCGGTGTAAGCTAGACGCAACAAGTCGAGCCAATCGTCATTCCGTAGTTTTTTCTCCGCCACCACGGGCTCGTCGCTCGCGAATGGTTGGTAGCAGGAGAAAACGCCGAGCTGCAGAAAATCCTTCGATTTCTCGTCGATCGAAAATTGGAAGTCGCCATACAAGAAGTTCTGTGCAATTCGCTCTTCGAATCGCCTGGCCAGAGTTTCCGCCGGAACGATCTCAACCACGCGGCGTAATTTTTGCCGGGGCACGAGCCGAAGCGTCACGGTTGCGATCAATCCGAACAATCCATAACCGCCGATTGCGAGTTGAAACAATTCACTGTTTTCGTCACGCGAGCAGCGAAGCAACTTTCCCTCCGCGTTGACGAGCGTGAATGCTTCGATGTTCGAAATCAGCGGCTTCATTTTCAGGCCGCGGCCATGAACGTTCGAAGACAAACTTCCGCCAAGCGTGAATGTGTCCGCCCCAGTTTGCTTCTGGGCGATGCCCCATCGCTTCTCGCTGTTTTGCTGCGCGGCCAGGTAATTCTCGATCAATTCGGGCCACTGAATACCCGCTTCCACTTCGATCAATCCGCGTTCGCGATCGAAGGAAGTCACCCGATTTAACGAACGAGTGTCGACGCAAATGCTGTCCTGGCCAAATTGCTGACCGCCCATCGAATGTCGGCAGCCAGACACCGATATTGGCAAAGTTTTTCGCGATGCGGAACGCACAATCTCCACCAGCTCGTCGCCGGTGCGTGGGATGAGCAGTTCGCGGACGCGAGTGCGATTGAGTTGCGAATGAACATCGTTGACCCAAATCTCCGCCCGGCGATGCGCGAAAGCGTGGGGCACAAGCGCGAAAAGCGCCGTCGTCCGTATAAATTCGCGTCGAGTTAGCATTCGGCGGGAGCTTGATTTCGCTGGTCAGATTTCAGCGAGGCAAATCGTCGCGCTGTTCGAACTGCCTATTGGCGAGAAGCGACCGCACCTAAAGCAAATCATTTCTCACGCGTTGAATTCGAAAATGATTTTGCCGCTTCGTTTGCTTTGGGCAGCGTGCGCCACCGCCGCTTGCGCTTCATCAATCGAGTATGCCTTCTCGACTTTCGTTTTCAAAAGGCCGCGCCTGGCCATGTCGAACAGCGCTTTAAATGCTTCCATTCGCTCCTGCATCGTCGCGTCGTCGTACCATTTATTGATCCAGATTCCTCGGAACCGCAGGTCTTTGAAAATAAGCAGACCGGTCGGGATCTTGAGCGGCTGCAAACTCATTGCCCCGAACGACACCAGCGTGCCTCCGAAGGCAAGACAATTGGCCAGACGCAGAGCGCTCTCCCCGCCAACAGCATTTAAGCCGAGCCGGATCGCCGCGCCGCCGGTCGCATTTTTCACTTCGTCTCGCAATTTTTCGCCGTCAACCAGGACGACGTCGCCACCTTCGGCCCGCAATTCGTCAACCAACTCCGCGCGCCGAACAACGTTTACCGTTTTGTAACCGAGCTCGTGTGCAATTTGAATTACGGCGCGCCCGGCAGCCGAGTTACATGCGTTTTGGATCAACCAATCACCGCGCCCAAGATCGACATAATCATGGAGCAAGCGCCAGGCTGTCATCGGATTGATTTTCAACATCGCGGCGTGCACTGGATCGATTTCTGGCGGAACCGCCACCAGCTCGCTCGCTTTGACTGCCAGCGCTTCGCGCCACGTTCCGATGTTGTGCGGCAGAATCACCAGTGCGCCTTTGGCAATCGTCGAGACGTTCGCGCCGACTTCGACCACCACGCCCGCGCCTTCGAATCCCGGCACGGCCGGCACTTCGCGACGACCAGGATATTTTCCTTCGATCGCGTTGATGTCCGCCGGATTGATCGGCGCCGCGCGCATCGCAACGATTGCTTCATCAACGGCGGGCTCCGGCCAGGGTTCGGTCTTAATCTGCAAGACCTCCGTCGGATTTCCGTGCCTTTCGTAAACGATCGCCTTTATAGTTTTGCTCATTCGATGAACTCGGCGTCGCATCCTCAGCTTGCCGCGACCAATCTGCAAACTGGCGCACGGCTCGCGCTGATTGGTTTGGTGGTAAACATCGCCTTCGCCATCATCAAAATCAGCGGCGGCGTTTTCGGGAACGCTTACGCGCTGATTGCGGATGGAATCGAATCGGCGCTCGATGTCGCAGGTTCAATCATTATCTGGGGTGGGTTGCGCTTCGCCGCGCGACCGCCGGACGAGACCCATCCTTATGGTCACGGCAAAGCCGAACCGCTGACCGCGATTTTCGTGGCGTGCACTGTGTTCCTCGCCGCCATCGCGCTTGTGGTGCAAAGCGCGCGCACGCTGTTTTTGCCGCATTCCGCGCCGGCCTCGTTCACGTTGCTGATCCTCCTGATGGTCGTCATCGTCAAAGAAACGCTCTTTCGCTACGTCATCCGTTTCGGTCGCTCGATCGAAAGTATCGCCGTCGAAGCCGACGCCTGGCGTCATCGCGCCGATGTTCTAACGTCGAGTGCCGCGTTCGTCGGAATCTCGATCGCGCTCATCGGCGGTGAAAAATGGCGGAGCGCCGATAATTGGGCCGCCATTTTCGTTTGTCTCGTGATCGCGAGTATCGGCGTGCGTCTCCTTAGGCCCGCGCTTTATGACCTTCTCGATACCGCGCCGCGCGGTGCAATTGTGGATCGCGTCCGCGAGGCGGCGTCGTCAGTTCCCGGCGTCGTCCGGATCGACAAAAGTTTTATCCGCAAAATGGGTCTCAGTTTCTATGTCGATCTTCACGTCGAGGTCGACGGCAACATTTCCGTGCGGGAAGGCCATCAAATCGCGCACGCAGTCAAACGCGCTATTCAAGAGAACGATCCGCGCATCGCCGATGTCCTGGTGCACATCGAGCCCGCGAAAAATCTGTAGGGGACGCTGTTAGCGTCCCGATTGGGAAGCAAACTGCTTCCCCTACAGCTCGCGGACCAACGCGATAATCGCATCCGTCAAACTTGCGCGTGCGCGCGCAATTTGCCGGGCAAAACGAAACAGGCGCGAGACAGAACCGGGATCTCTTAATAAATACACGAGCAGTCGGCCGAAATTGGTCTGTTGGCGTTCGACGTCGAACAGGACGGAGGGCGGCGCCGGAAACGGCTGACTCGAGGTGTCACTGATAACCCGTAATGAAAGCAGTGGCACTCCATGCACCTTGCATACGTCAGCAATTGCCCCCGTCTCCATATCAACCACCTCTGCCCCGGCCACGCGCGCGATTTCGTTTCGTTCGTCAATCGAATCGATAATCGACGTCGATGTAAAAAGTTTCACCACCCGCGGCCGGCGGTCGCCCAAAATTCGGGCGGCGTTGGCGAGCAGTGCTGAATCGGAAAAATTCTCGGCCACGATCAAATCGCCTACGCGCAACTGTCCAGCGACAGCGCCGGCAAAACCGGAGCTGATTACCAAGCTCGGTCGTGTTTTATGCAGAAGAATTTCAAGCCGCTCATTGCAATCTCTGGCTCCGACGCCAGTATGCAGAATTGTTACGTCGCGACTGTCGATCCTGCCGGACAGCAATTTTCCGTGACGCTGGAGCGCCTGAAGTCGACGGACCAACCCGGAACTTTCCGACGGAAGCGCGAACGTAATCCCGATCATTGCGCGCTGACGATGCGCACTTGGAGAATCGCCTTTTCTCCGGCTTTTGGCTCGACCGGAGCCGCGGGAAGAGTTGCGCCGAGTTTTTTCATCGAATCGCGAAAGTCACTTAATCGTGCAGTCGGGACTTCGGCGAAAAGTAAGACGCCTTGTTGATCAGCGAGGCCTTTTGTTCCCGAGCCGCCCGCCTGCTTTGCCGCCGCGATAATTTTGTTGGCCAATTTCTCTTGTTCCGGAACCGGCGCAGTGAATTTGATTTCTTCAACATCGAGACTTGGAGGCGGCAGCGCTACGGCTGCCGTTCGGGCCAAACTTTCCGCGAGTTCGGTCCGATTTTGTTCCGTGTTCAGTTGCGTGCGTTCCTTCTTTTTCATGAACGCAATCGCATAAATTCCGAACACCACGTTCGCAAAAACGAGCACCGAAAAAGCGATCACAATCCGGCGGCCAAGCACCGCACCACGTTCTTCAAGGGTTGGCTCTGCCACGCCAAGGATCTCGCGCGAGTTGCCCATATTGATGTGAATTTGACGGGCAACCGCCAGCTCCCGCCGCAATTGCGGATCCGACATGAGCCGCTCTTCCAATTCCGCGCGCTCACTCGGCGATAATTTGCCCTCGAGATAATCGAAAAGCTTGTCCGGATTCATTCGACTATTGGACAAGCGTGGCGCGACCCTCGTTCGCGTGCAAGGACGCAGTGCCGTGCTCGTCCACGAAGGTCGGCTTGAGAAACCGATCGGGGTTGATCCGCCTCTCCCCGATTGCGGGGAGAGGATTGAGGTGAGGGGTCTGGCGCTCCTCAAACAATCCCTCACCTTCGTCCTCTCCCTTTGCGAAAGGGAGAGGAGACTGCGAGTTACACTCATAATCGCCTATCAGGCGTTTCGCGTTGATTCGCGTGATTAGCGGGCTTCTTGCGTCGCGTGCAAGTCATCCCATCTGGGGCGTCCCTCGATTGGCCCGATTTGCGCTTTAGCCTCCTCCGGTAGAGTTACTCCGTCGTGGACGGAAATGGTCAGACCAATTTCCACGATGGAAATTGGCGTCGCCGCGTTTTAATCGGGCTCGGGATTTGTGGCGGACTCCTTCTCATTTTCCATCGCCCGCTCTTGTTGGGCCTGGGCCATCGCATCGCGCTCCATTATGCGGCCAAAGAAAACCTGAAAATCGAATTTCAGCTCGAGGGCAGTGTTTTCACAAACCTTATCATCAGAAACCTCCATGCGGCTTCAACCGGAGCCAGCGATGTCGAATCAATCGATGTCGATCTTGCCCGAATCGATTACGGGCTGTTCACGTTGCTGCGGCACGGACTGTCGAGCGCGATCAAGAACGCCGATGTTCATTCCGCGCGCATTGTAATGAATCCGGGGAAGGCGTCGTTGCGACCCCGCCCGCCGAATCCAAAAAAGAAAATCGACCTCCCCGATATTTTTCCGGAGCGCCTCCACGTTGCTGACGCAACGATTATTGTCCGCAACCGTCCGCACGATTTTATCGCCGAACACATCGCGGTCGATCTGGACCCGCATCATGCCGGCGAAATCACAGTCGAGAAGTTGCAGCTCGTCGGCGGCCAGACCTGGCTGAAATTGTCTGCACCCGCGACCTATTCGAGTCGGCACCTGATCGTGCGCGAGATCGTTATTTCGGAAAATGAGCGATTGCGCTCGGTCAGTTTCGATGCCTCGCAGATTGCGGCGCGAAAGTTGGCGATCAATTTCGATTACGCCGTAGCCACCGGAAATATTTCCGGCTCGGTCCTGTTGCACGAGGCGCAAACTTCGCTCGACACCAATGTTCGCATTCGCGGCGTCAAGGTTCCCGTTGATGCGATTAACAAGTTCGTGGCCTTGCCCGAAGGCTGGATGCGCGGTCAGATGGAAAAATTTGATGTCGATCTCAGCGGCCTGCTCAGCTCGCCGGCGACTTGGAACGGAAGCCTCGCCATTGAACTCACTGATTTTCACCAGGAGCAAACGGCGTTCGATCGCGGAATATTTCAAGTTACGGCGAAAAGCGGTGTTGCGACTTTGCAATCGGCTGACATCACCCGGGACCAAAATCAATTCCATCTTCGCGGATCGGCCGAACTACCGCGCAACATTCGAGATTTTGGTCGGGCGCCGACAACTCTGGAACTGGCCGCGACCTTGCCCGATTTGGAGCAGGTCACGGCAGGGATGCGGCAAAAAATTAGCGGCGCGGCGGAAATTAGCGGCAAACTCAACATCAAGGACTCGCTGGTGGATGGCGAGTTCGCCGTCACGGCGCCGTCATTGGGATTTCAAGATGGTCGCTGCGAGAGTTTCAGTGCCGCGGTCAAACTCTCGAAAAAAATGCCGTCAGCCGGCTCCGACAAACCCTGGTTTAACGATCTGGTCTCGCAAGCGACCATCGCCCTTTCAAACCTGCGGTTTCGTGATTACGTCGCGGACTCGGTGGAAGGATCCCTCCACGCGAAAAACGACGTCGTCACGTTTGATCGCCTGGTCGTTAAGCGAAAACAAAACGAACTAACAGTGAGCGGCGATTATCGCTTGCCGAAAGAGCTGCCGGACGTCGCGGACCAACCGGCGAAGATCGACATCTCCTTCAACGCGGCGGAACTGGCAGATTGTTGGGTGGCGGATTCGCGCGACAAAATTTCGGGGCCGCTCCAAGCCGTCGGTCAGATCGAATGGAAAAAAGGAGTCGCTAATGGCCAGTTGTCCATCTTCGGTGCGAATCTTCGAATGCGAGATCTCGTTTTCACCCAACTGAACTCGCAGTGCGTTATTTGGAACAGTGTTGTTTATCTAAACGACGTCAGCGCGAACCTGACCGGGAACGATTTCATCAGCGGAAACGCGATTGTCGATCTTCGCGGGTCGCATCGTTACAGTGGAAAATTCCGGACGAATGTTTCGGATTTGTCGAAATTGCAGCCGCTGCTGCGCACTTTTGGAAATCAAAACGAGCTGGCTGGCTCGCTCGTCGTCGAGTGGGAAGGCGACGGCGAAGCGAACAAGCTGAAAACCGGCAAATTAAGACTGGCTTTGGACAACGGTCGCTACGGTAGCGCGCGCTCGTTACAGGCAAGCGCCGATGCGACCTATTCGCCGGACGGCTTGGATGTTCCCACGATCTTCCTGCGGAGCGACAAAATGGATTTTCAAGCGATCGCGCAAGCCAAAGGCGAGACGCTCGAGATCAGCAAGATGGAGCTCGATCAGGGGCAGGCGAAGTATGCCGGCGGTTACATCTCGATTCCGTTTGTTTGGAAAAATCTCGGGACCGACAAGGCGGTGCTTCCGTCGAATGGAAAAGTGACAGCGGTATTTCAATCGGAAAATCTCGACATTAAGAAACTTTTTCAAGACGTCGGGCTCAAGCCGGCGGCGTCGGGTTTGTTGAACGTGAAATTAAATGCGACCGGAACGCTCGCCGATTTAAACGCGCGACTCGATGTGCAAATGCGCAACTTGCGGAGCGAGAGCATTCCAAAATTCGAGCCGGCTAGCCTCGATTTGAGCGCGCAAGCGCAAGGTAAGCAATTGACGATCGCCGGAAAATTGCAGCAGGCAAAAATTCAACCCCTGGAGCTGACGGCGAATTTTCCGTTGGATGTTCCAAAGATTGTGCATGACAAAAAACTGGCTGACGAAACGCCGGTGAACGGGAAGATGCGGTTGGCGCGGAGCTCGGTGAATTTCATGCGGCAATTTATTCCGGGCGTTCAGGAGCTGGACGGCGACGCTGCGCTGGATGTCGATGTTCGCGGAACAATCGCGCGTCCCGTTCTCACTGGTGGCGGCGACATGACGATCAACGTTGCCCGAATGACCGATCCAACGCTGCCGGCGGTTCAAAATTTTAAGGCGCGCCTGAATTTTGCACGTGACACGCTGACCCTCGAGCAGTTCGGCGGCGAACTTTCCGGCGGACATTTCAAGGTCACGGGTGGCGTGGCATTTCCAAAATTGACGACACCGAATCTGGATTTTCAATTCAAGGCGGAGAGCGCACTGGTCGCGCGCAACGACACGCTCACGGCCCGGGCGGACGCCGACATCAAAATTGCCGGCCCATTTAGCAGCGCCAATGTCACTGGGACGATCGCGCTGACAAATAGTCAGTTCCTGAAAAATCTCGATCTCATCCCGATCGGTTTGCCGGGTCGTCCCGCGCCGCAGCCGCCTTCATCGCGCCCAAATTTTTCGATTACGCAGCCGCCGTTCCGCGATTGGAAATTCGACGTAACCATCAAAACCAAAGATCCGTTTCTGATCCGCGGCAATCTGGCCAACGGCGGAGCCGTCACCGATTTGCATTTGACCGGCAACGGTTTGCATCCTGCTTTGCAAGGGTGGGTGCGGCTGGACAATGTCGACGCAACGCTTCCCTTCAGCCGGTTGGAAATTTCGTCCGGCTTTCTCTATGTCGATCCGAGCGATCCCCTGAATCCGAAAATCGACATGCACGGCAGGTCCGTGATCCGCGATTACACGATCAACGTTTACATTTATGGAACAACGCTTGCGCCGCAGGCGATCTTCACCAGTGAGCCGCCGCTGCCCCAGGAGGAAATTATCTCTCTACTTGCAACCGGCACGACCCGGGAGCAATTAACCGGAAATAACAACGTGCTTGCTGGACGCGCCGGCATGTTGCTCGTACAGCAGCTCTACCGGAAAGTTTTTAAGAAAGGACAGGGAACGCAGAGTAGTTCGGTTTTCGACCGTTTAGACTTGGATGTGGGCACCGTCGATCCACGCACTGGACAACAACAAGCGACCGCGCGCTTCAAGCTCAACGATCAATTTGTCTTGCTCGGGGATCTCGGCGTCGGTGGCGATTATCGTGGTATGGTGAAATATCTGATTCGTTTCAAGTGATGCGCCGCTACCGCTTCTTTTTTTTGTGCAACTTGGCGGCCGCGCTCGAGCTGGCGGCGCAGACGGCAGTGGACGTTCCCAGGGCCGACGAAAAACAAAAACAGACCAACACTGTCGCCAAGGAGCAGGAGAAACACGCGCAGGCCACGACCACGGTTGAATTCAGTGGAGAGCAGGCATTCAAAGAAAAAGATCTGCGCTCGGCGGTGAAAGAACAGCTCGCCACCGTCGATCGCTACGGGTTAACGCCGGCCCGGGCGGACGATCTCGCATTTTTCGTCGAAGTTTTTTATCACAAGCACGGGTACACCAAAGCGAGCGTTCATTATAAGATCGAGAATCGCGATCGCTTGCGGCTCGAGATCAATGAAGGTCCGCTTATGACTCTGGGCACGATCACTTTTGAGGGAAATTCGGCTGAGCCCACCGACAAGCTGTTCGATTTTGTCGTCGGCCCGACCCGGGAGCGTTATTCAAAGTTGCAGCGACGTCTTCCATTCGTCGCGGCCGATGGTCAGGAAGGCGCGGAGTTGGTCCATCGCTTGTTTGTCGCGGAAGGTTTCCTCGACGCGGCTGTCGATCAACCGAGCTACACGTTTCACGATGAAGCAAACCGGGTCGACGTGACCATTCCGATCCATGAAGGCCGGCGATATTTCTTCGGCAATGTCTCGTTCCACGGGCAGACCATTTATGGCGCGGACGCGTTGCGGGGGCAGATCGACGATTTGTTGAAACAACCTTTCACCGACGCGCGGGTTGCCGACATCCCGCGTCGTCTTCAGGCTTATTTTCGAACGCGTGGTTATTATGAAGTGAAAGTGGAGGCAACATCCGAGCCGACGGCGGCGGTCAACGGCCGGATCCCGGTAGACGTCGCGATTTCGCCCGGTCAACTTTATCACTTCAGTGGCGAAGTTTTTGTGAATGGCCTGACGCGATTGCGTCCGAGTTTCCTCCAGAAGCGTTTCACTTCGCTCGCTGGAAAAACTTACAGCCCGGAAGTTTTGGATGAACGCTTCCGCGCTTTGATGCGGACCGGTTTGTTCAATGTCCTCAAGATTGAGCCGACGCCAATCGCGGACGAAGACTCACTTCTGTTAAATATTTCCGCGGAAGAAGCGAAGAGCAAAGAGGTCGGTTTCTCGATCGGTTATGGCACGTTTGAAGGCGGAATTATCGGTGCGCAATTTCGGGACCGCGATCTATTCGGTTACGGGCGCCCGCTCACCATGTCGGTGGAAGTTTCGCAGCGCAGCTACAAGGGCGAGGTCGTTTACGAAGATCCTTTCCTGTTCGACACCGACTTCAGTTTCAGAAACAGGGCGGCCGCGTTTACTTTTGATTACGACGGCTATTCAAAATTCGAAATCGGCGATCGGGTCGAACTCAGCCGGAAGATCACCAAACAATACGAAGCCGGTTTGGTCTTCGCCGCCCGTCACGTCGACGTCACGCAAACTTCGATCGCCGCGCGATTTCTCGGTCAAACGTCCTATTTCGCAAATTCGCTCGGGTTTACGCAGACGCTCGATTTGCGCGAAAGCCCGCTGGTCGCGCCACGTGGTTTGCTGATCAATAACACGCTCGATGTCGCTTCCACCGCCTTCGGCAGCGACATTCAACTCATCCGCGCGACCGGCCGGATCGCCTATTTTTTGCCGTTCAGTCCGAAATCGCTGACCCCGGGAGGTGTTGAAGATCAAACGCTGCCGCCGTTGCGACGCTGGTTCGACCAATCATCGCTCGCTTTCGGCGCGCGCGCCGGGATCGTTCATTCGCTCAACCATTCCGGCCCGGACGAGCCAACCACGCTGCCAATCGACGAGCGCTTTTTTAATGGCGGAGCGACCACGGTGCGCAGTTTTGGTGAACGCAAGCTTGGCCCGTCGGATCCGAAGGGAAATCCGATCGGTGGCGAATTTTATACGGTCTTCAATGTCGAATACACGTTTCCGATTTACGGCGAGCTTCAGGGCGCACTCTTTTTTGACGCCGGCAACTTGCTTCCCACTTCTGAGGAACCCGGGGTGGACGACATGCGTTATGCGCTCGGCGGCGGCTTGCGTTACAAATTGCCGATCGGTCCGATCCGTCTCGATTACGGATGGAATCCCGATAAAGCGCCGGGAGAAGATTTTGGCGCGTTTCATTTCAGTTTCGGCTTTGCTTTCTAACCGGTCCGCCAAATACGCCAAATGACGCGAAACAATCCTGTTCGCTCAGGCGATCTGCTTTGAACTATTGGCGTTTTTTAGCGTGTTTAGCGGATAGTCTTTGGGCCCTGACGAATGAAAGAGCGACCACAACTCGGCGACGTTCCGATCGCCGAATTCCGCCGGCAACTGCACAAACTCGCCGATTGGATCGCCGATTATCGTGAAACAATCGGCGATATCCGCGTCGCGCCGAATGACAAACCAGGCGCTATTCGCGCAGCGCTTCCGGCGCAGCCGCCTGAGCATGGCGAATCGTTCGAGAACATTCTCGCCGATGTCGATCGATTGATCGTTCCCGGAATGGTGCATTGGAGTCATCCGATGTTTCTCGGCTACTTTGGATGGACGGCGACTGCGCCGGGGATTCTTGGCGAAATCATTACTGCGCCGCTCAACGTGAATGCGATGACGTGGCGGACGTCGCCTGCTGCCACCGAACTGGAAACAGTCGTGATCGATTGGTTGCGCCAATGGATGGGGTTGCCTGACCAATTCGACGGCGTCGTTTACGACACTGCGTCGGTCGGAATCATGCACGCGCTGGCGGTCGCGCGCGAAGAAGCCGCGCCGTCCACTCGAAAACGCGGATTGATCGGTGCGCAGGCCCCGGCCTTTCGCGTTTACGCTTCCGACCAAGCGCATAGTTCTGCCGAAAAAGCGGCCATCGCGCTCGGCCTGGGCGAAGAAAATGTCCAACGGGTGCCGACTGACGCGGAGTTTCGAATGGATATGGCAGCGCTACGCGCGATGATCGAGCGCGACCTGGCGTCTGGCAGCGGCCGGATCAAACCCCTTGCCGTCGTCGCAACTGTTGGCACAACATCGACCGCCAGTGTCGATCCAGTCCCGGAGATTGCGAAAATCTGCCGCGAACACAAAATGTGGCTGCACATCGATGGCGCTTACGGCGGTGGATTTGCGATGTTGCCG
>CATPAT010000261.1 GCA_955652155.1 uncultured Chthoniobacterales bacterium
GCCCGGAACCTGGAGCAGCGTGGTCGTGACGCCGGGAATCAAAGCGTGCAACTCAGAAACGACATGATCGACCAAACCCTGCACATAGGTGGCGTTGAACTGGCTGGCTACGATTGGGAAATATCGTTTGGCGGCGCCAAGAACGCGCGGGCGAGGGGAAATCAAATTCGACATGGCCTTTTAATCCTCCAACAAGCCTGTCTCGGCAAGACCTCGATCCCCAATCTCGGCGCCCGGCTGCCCTACGTGCGCTCGCTTTGCTCGGCACGTCCCGCCGTAAAGTTGGCTGCCGCCAACGCCGTCCGCCAACGCCGGCGAGCGAGTTAGAGATGAGAGAGAGCTTTGTCGGCGAGCGCCTTGCATCGGTTGATTTTGGCGTCTTCGCTTTCAGGGCCGCCCACGCTTATGCGAATGAAGACATCGTTTTTCAAAACGTAAAGCGCTCCACCCATGCGATTCGCTGTCCAATAGGCGGCATCGCCGATGCCCTCAATCTTTTTTGGCGGCCTTCCCTTTTCTTCATCTTGCTCGCGCAAACTTTCTTTCTTTTCCTCATCGCCCTTCTCCTCTTTCGCTTCGCCCTCGTAGCGGCCGAATGTTTCTTTCCAAAAATCTTTCGGATTACGTGCCTTGGCCGATGCCGGATCGCTTTGCGTCACCGCGAGGCTGACCGACTTGTTGAAGGTCTCCGCGTTATAGAAACATTGCGCGATCCTGAAACTGCCGTCGGATTGTTCGCTCGGTTTGACGTCGTTGATCGGCGAGCCCTGAATGGCCTGGACTTCTTCGGCCGAAATTAATCCGCAAGGGGCAATCTTCGGCCGTTTTGAAAGAGCGGTGGTGGAGTTGGTTTTGGATTTCTGGCAGCTCGCCAACGTCGTAAGCATGCCGATTAAGAAAACGAGCGCGAGTCGCGGAGTTTTTGATGTTAGGAATGTCGCAGTCATAGAAATCAGTTCTTTTCTGTTTCGGCCGCAGGGCGCGCGACCACCAGGCCGGTCAGCAGAAAAATCAGCGCGGCTGAAAACAAGCAATAGCGGCAGAAGGCATGAAGACGGAAAGCCTGAACGAAAAGCAGCCAGAGCGTCATGCAAAACATGGCGATCACGGTCCAGGTGAAAAATTTTCGGGCGCGGGCATAACCAAAGCCGGCAAAAGTGGCGAACGTAAAAGCGCTGAAATAAGCGAGCGCGCCCAAACCGCTCACGGGAACGGGGCCGAGCTTCGCGTAACTGCTGCCCAAGACTTGATAGCAATCAGGCGATCCGCCGCAGACCGCGATTTCTCCGGACAAAAACATCACCGTCAGATAGGTCGCTTCCGCAAGGCCAAGTAACGCAATCAAAGCAGCCGCGCTGTAGAAAATGGTTTGGATGCGTGGGCCACTCATTGTCGATCTTACAGTTGGCTGGTGGTTGCGGAAAATCTCATGAGGAGGGCTTGGCCTTTTTCATCGCGGCTTCGATTACGCCTGGCAGCTCTGTTGGATTGATTTGATTCGGCTGCAAGGCTTCATTGTTTAAAAAGATTGTCGGAGTGTTTTTTACCCCAATCGCCGCTCCGCGGTGCTGATCAAGGTCGACTTGCCGCTGGACTTCGCTGCTGTCCATGTCCTTTCTGAAGCGGTCCAGATCCAGTTGAAGCATTCCCGCGTAGGCGTTGAACAGCGCTCGCGCATCAGTCGAGTTGCTCCAAACCGCTTGCTCCCGGTAAAGCAGATCGTGCATTTGCCAAAATCGACCCTGCTGGGCGGCGGCTTCGGCGGCAAACGCCGCTTCTTGGGCATGCGCATGGTTCGGTAATGGAAATTCGCGATAGATCACGCGTAGATTGTACTGCTTTTGCAATTGGTTAATTGGTTCGGAGAGCTTGCCACAAGGCGGACATTGGAAATCACCAAACTCCTCCAGCGTGACCGCCGCATCTGCCGGTCCGAGAACATGAACTGACTCTCCAGATTTTTCAGTTTCCGTTTTCGAAATTTTCGGAGTGGCGTTGGCGGAACGTTTGATTCGATAAAAATATGCGCCGCCGCCGACCGCGAGCAGCGCGACAAAAATTACGATGATAAACGGGAGATATCGCCTCATTGAAAAAGGTCGGAAGATATAGCCCAGGTCTCTAATCAACGCGAGTCCACACTTGCTCTTGATTCTACGGCAACGCCGTACCCGAGTTCCCCTGCACCAACGGCGGATTTCGGAACAGTGATGGTAATGAGGCCGTCGGAGGTCCACGGCCGGTGGCAATTCCTTCCATCGTTTCAGTAGGTACTCCGAGCATGAATCCCACCACGGCGCTGGCCCGGTGGCCGTACTCAAACGTCTCGTTCGAGCCCGCGTCCGTGCGCATCCCCACATAATACTGCTGACCGATTGCGCCTTCCCAGTTCCAGACGATGCGCCACCGGCTGTTGGGCGGCACGCTCGATAAATTCGTGACTTTCATCTTGAACTGCAAATTGCTCGTGCCGGGGTGGCTCCGCGACTGCGATTTTCTCTTGTCGGTCGAACCCTTCCAATGTTGCCTTTGCGTTCCGCCTGTTGCGCGGGGCGCACGATCAGAGTTGGCGCAATAAACTGTCGACTCAGCCGATCTACCTGCGATCGGCAATCGAATTCTAAAGCAAGTGCCCGAGCTTTACTTTCTTGGTCTCGAGATATTTCTCGTTGTGCGGATTCGCGGCCGTGCGAATTGGGACCTGCTCCACCATCTCGAGACCATAGCCTTCCAGCCCGACCACCTTTTTGGGATTGTTGGTCAGGAATCGGAATTGGCGCACCCCGAGATCGAACAAAATCTGCGCGCCCAGTCCGTAATCTCGTAAATCTGGTGGCAAACCGAGCTTGGCGTTGGCTTCGACCGTGTCGAGTCCTTCCTCCTGCAATTTGTAAGCGTGGATTTTCGCCGCCAGACCGATGCCGCGTCCCTCCTGCCGCATGTAAACAAGCACCCCGTTGCCCTCCTCGGCGATTTGCCGCAGCGCCGCGTGCAATTGATTTCCGCAATCGCACCGGCGCGATCCAAACACGTCGCCGGTGAGACATTCGCTGTGCACCCGCACCAAGGTCGGTTTGTTCTTGTCGATCTTGCCTTTCACCAGCGCGAGATGATGCATTCCGTCGAGCGTCGCGCGATACATATGCAAATCGAAATCGCCGTAGTCGGTCGGCAACTTTATCACTTGTTCGAGCTCGACCAGTTTCTCCCGCTTGCGGCGATACGCGATCAGACTTTGGATCGTGCAAATGCGCAGCCCGTGCTTTTTGCGGAACTCCATCAGCTCCGCTAATCGCGCCATCGTTCCGTCGTCGTGCAAAATTTCGCAGAGCACGCCGGCCGGCTGCAGCCCGGCCATCCGCGCAAGGTCGATCGCCGCTTCGGTGTGACCGGCCCGTCGCAACACTCCACCGTCTTTCGCGCGTAACGGAAACACGTGACCGGGCTGGATCAGATCGTCCGGCGATGAATGTGGATTCGCGATTGCGAGGATTGTCGTCGCGCGGTCGTAGGCGCTGATTCCGGTTGTAACGCCGCGTGCTGCGTCCACCGAAACGGTAAAATCGGTTCGTTGCGCTTCGCGATTTTGTGTCACCATCCGTTGCAATCCAAGTTGCTCGGCGCGCTCGTTCGAGATCGGCACACAAATCAAACCGCGTCCGTGCGTCGCCATGAAATTGACTGCTTCCGGCGTCACTTTCTCCGCCGCGATCACCAGATCGCCCTCGTTCTCGCGGTCGGCGTCGTCCGTTACGATCACGATCCGCCCCTTGGCGATCTCGCTCACCACATCGTCAATCGCGTCGAACTCAAACGTCTCCTTTTCCTGCGAAATCATTCAGCCAACAGATTACCGCCCCCAGCAATATCAGCAACCCTGAGTAATCTTCCTCTTACTGGACTTTGACCAACGAATTGACACGAATGAACACGAACCACTGTAAGGGACACTGCTAGCGTCTAATGGGCGGGCGATGCTAAATAAATGCGGCTTCGCCGCCTAAATTAACATCGAGCTCGCCACGGGACGAGTCCGTCCGTCGGCGGACAAGGGACTGCTCCATCCATCTATATTGAGCTGCTCGCCACAATTGCTTCCGGGCGAAGTCAAAATCGCAGCGAACCTTTCAGCAAGATCAAACGTGATCTTTTTTGAAACGTTTGTTCGAACTTCAGTTCACTAAAGCCGTATTGAACCGTGAAAGGTGACGCTATGGTTGAACCAAGCCGTTCTCAATTGGCGGGGAAGGTCGTTCCTTTGCCCAATCTCATCGCCATCGCAGCGTGCTTCGTCCTTGCGGCATGCAGTCTTATCGCGCCATACGACCGGGCCGCTTACGAACACGCGACGAATGCGAAAGTGGATACGCTCGCTCTCATGAATAAAGCCACTGGCAGCTACGACGAGCACGAAAAGGAAGTCGAAGCGTTGGTCAGACAGTTGGACAAGGCTTACGAATACGATCGCGGTCGCCAGCTGAACCAAATAACGGTTGCTCAGTGGGACATTCTCAGAGATCCCAACCGCGATCTCGTCGGCGGATTTTTGAAAATGTGGAAAGCGAAGGGCACTCTCAGCGCGACCTTTATTGCCGAGAAGAAAAAGCAGGTAGGTGACGCTTTCGATCAGATTGTTCAGCTCGAGAGCGGAAAACGAGCGAAAGCGAAGGACTAGATTATGGCCAACATCGACATCGGCAGCATTTTAAGAAGCGTCGAGGATCAATCCAAAGCGCTCGCCGAAAAACTCTTCAAGCAATACACTCACCAGGCGGTTAGCGATGTCAGAGATTTCTTGCAGAAATCCGCGATCAATCTCAAGCGCTGGGTCGAAGAGCTTGCCCGTCATGAGATGGACAAGCAGGAATTCGAAAGCCTGGTCAAAGGACAAGCCGACCTGGCCGAGATGCGCGCTCTCAAGCAGGCCGGTCTCGCCGCAGTGCAAATCCATACTTTCACCAACGGCGTTCTCGACATCATCGTCACCGCCGCTTTTGCCGCTATCCCTTGAACAAATTCTACGAATTGGTGACAACTGACAACTGACTTGTGACTGTGGACCGCGCCGCTTCTGCTATTCTTCCTCTCCCCTGTTCGGGAGAGGATGGCTTGCCGCGCCGTAGCGTGGCGAAGGCGGGAGGTGAGGGTGCTCTTCCCATTAACAAGTAACTGATAACCAGTTAATGAAATTAACTACCCGTTCGCCCAAATGGTACGGATGGTTGCCGGACCTGCCCGACCATCGCGATTTCTCCTACAGCGTAATTGCACCAAGGCTGGCGAAGCTGCCGGAAAAAATTGATCTGCGAAAGAAATGTTCGCCGGTTGAAAATCAGGGAGAGCTCGGCAGTTGCACCGCCAACGCGCTGGTCGGCGCGCTCGAGTTTCTCGAGTTGAAAGACGGCGCCAGGTTTATCGATCTAAGCCGGCTCTTTGTTTACTACAACGAGCGCGCGATCGAAGGGACAGTGCAGCAGGACAGTGGCGCGTTTCTTCGCGACGGAATCAAGTCGCTCGCCAAACAGGGCGTCTGTCCGGAGGAAGAATGGCCTTATCGCATTCGCGATTTCACCAGGAAACCGACCGCGAGGTGTTATTTCGACGCCAGGAAACATCAGATCACTTCTTACCATCGCATCAGCACGATTCACGAAATGCGGACCTGCCTGGCCGACGGCTGTCCGTTCGTGTTCGGCTTTACCGTTTACGAAGCGTTCGAGTCAGCCGCGGTCGCAAAATCTGGCGTCCTGAATCTGCCGGACAAAAAAGAGAACGTGATCGGCGGCCACGCGGTCATGGCCGTCGGCTACGACGACTTGCAAAAACGATTCATCGTTCGCAACTCTTGGGACACCGATTGGGGCCAGAAAGGCTATTTCACCATGCCTTACGATTATCTCGATCCCGAAAAAAACCTGGCCGACGATTTCTGGACCATCCGCACGGCCGAAGAGGGGTAGAAACTTGTTGTTAGACGAAAAAATGTTCGCCTTATATTACGAATGTTCGTCTAATTCTCGTTAGGTGGACAAGCGATGGAGGACACGAATTCCCGCGTAACGATCCACATGGCCGCGAGCCTCGACGGCTTCATCGCTCGAAAGGACGGGCGCGTCGATTGGCTCGAAACCTCAGACGAATTCGCAGGCGGGGACACCCTAGACCCAGGATTCGTCGAGGCGTTCCTCAAGACGATCGACTGCTACGTCATGGGGTCGCGAACCTATGAGACCGCGTTGAGTTTTGAAGCCAAAGGATTGAGGTGGTCGTACGGCGACAAACCCACCTTCGTCCTCACTAGTCGCGATCTACCACGGACCCGGGATACCGTCGAGTTCCACTCAGGCGATCTTGCGCAGTTCGTGAATGGGCAGCTGCGGCCCACGTTCCGTACCATCTGGTTTGTTGGAGGCGGTGTAGTTTCCGGCGAATGCCTTCGTCTCGGGCTAGCCGACGAAGTTCGTTATTCGATCCTGCCGATCTTGATTGGCGATGGGATACAGTTCTTCGAGAAACTTGACAGAGACATCGCTCTCCATCTTGCGGAGGTCAAAGCCTATAAAAGCGGCATGGTGGAGCTTTGTTACGAAGTGCGGGGACATCGTGGCGAGCCACGGAACGCCGCCACCTAACCAGGCGATGGAGCGAACCGCTACCCGGCCCGTGTTTACATTTGAGATCATCAAACCATTTTCACTTCGGGCCACACTCGCTCTCGCCAGCGGTCGCTGATCTTGTGTCTCGTTAGATGTTCTCGCGCCACGAATGATATTTCTTATCCTGCTCTGGCTCATGGCGACAGCATCGGTCCTAATCTATCTCGTCAGCTGGCCCGTCGCGAAGCCGTGGCGCACTCGGTTCGCGTTCGACATTCCAGTGCTGCTGATTTTACTTGTGGCGTGCATTACCCTTCGACCTGGCACACCACCAAATCCCATGAAAGCTGCAGAGGTGGCGCACTGGCAGTCTTATCTCTCCGCCATTTACGTTGCGGCGATCAGCATTCTGTTGCTCGGCATCGCCGGAACGATTCGATATTTCATATTTCGCACTCAGGGTGATAGCGATACTCACATCTTACCAGGCAATGCAGCTAACTCGCGGACCGGCATAAAGGCCGAGTTGATCGGTTGAGAAGTTGAGAAGTTGAGTTGTTGAGGTGAAAAAGTTGCGCTCCCGATCGCGGTAGCTCAGCTTTGTCTCGTTAGCCCCATTCCTCAAAACCCGCTTATGATACGTCGATCATTCCTCAAAAAGCTTGTCGCGTTGCCGTTTGTCGCTGCGACTTCCGCCGTCCCGGCGGCAACCGAGCCTAAACTGAAAATCCTGATGAAGAGCGCTTGGGGATCGGATGATCCGACAAAAGCCGCATTTCCTTTTCTTCACGGCGACGCGCTTTCTGATGCGGGCCACGATGTCCAGATTTTCCTTTTGGGGGAAGCTGTATCGTTAATGCGTAAGTCAGTCGCAAACGCGGTGGTTCCGGTTGGCTGGCCGCCGCTTGCCGAGGTCCTTCGGAAGCTCGTCGGCAAGAAAATACCGATCTACGCGTGCGGGGCTTGTTCTCGCGCCCGCGGAGTCACCGAAGGCGATCTCAGCGAATACGGCGCAAAATTCGGTAATCCAAAAGTCTTTGTGTCGTTGGTTGAGTGGGCGGATAGAATCATTACTGAGTAGGACAATGTCTAACCAAGCGATGGAGCCAACGAAAGAAAGTAAGAAGTAGAAATTAGAAAGTAGAAAGGAAAAGAGAAGGCTCGATTCCAACGGTGGCTGAGCGCGTTCTCTTCAGCCGATCTCGACTGCTTTTTGGAGGAACGGAGTGATGTTAACGATCGAGCGTTCGTTCCGCGCGTGAATCATGAATAGCGGTTCATCAACAGCGACCCGTTCGCCGACCTTTTTGATTTTGGAAAAACCAACCGCGAAATCAATGGCAGCGTCCGCTTTTTGTCGACCGGCGCCGAGCATCACCGACGCCCGACCAATCAACTCGGCGTCGATTTTTTTAACAACGCCGGCGGATTTCGCGGGCCAGGGCTGAATGATCAGCGCACGATGTTGATCCAGAATTTTTTCTAGCGCGGTCGCGTCCCCGTCCTGCGCGTAAACCAGGGAAACAAATTTCTTCCAGGCGCTTCCGTCCTGGAGACGTTTTTCCAACTGTGCCCGCGGCGTCTCCGAAACTTTCTCAGCAAGATCGACAATCAACTTGATTACATCGGGCGGTCCGCCGCCTTGTAAAATTTCTACGCACTCGGCGACCTCGAGCGCATTTCCTACATTGCGCCCGAGC
>CATPAT010000262.1 GCA_955652155.1 uncultured Chthoniobacterales bacterium
AGGCTTGTCGCTCGCGCGTTTGAGTTCCCAACTACCAAGCACGACAGCGGAATCGTTACTTAACGGCGTGATTTCAAGATCTGAAAACGTCAGCGTTCCCATTTTCGCGCGGTCCGAATATTTCTTTTTGTAACGATCCAGCACCTTCTGCCACCCGCGCGTGACTTCGTCGCCGGAAACGAACACCGTGTCCTCGGAGCGGGAGTAACCGTTCATGAACGTATCGATGTCGCCGAGATTCCAGGCGTCCTGCTGCATTTTCAGCACCGCGCTAATTTCGGATTGGGGCGACTGCGCAGAAAGCGATGTCGATCCAAGAATCGCCGCGACCAGGAAGCAAACAACGACACTGCGCATTGTCATCCTGAACGAAGTGAAGGATCTCACAAAAGCTGATTGATCACGCTTAGTAATTTGTGTGCTCCACGCTTCGAGTGTGAGATCCCTCGCTCCGCTCGGGATGACGAAGATCACTACGGCGTCGGCATCGGAGTCGGTGAGGGCGTTGGAGTGGTTGACGGTGTAGCGGTTGGCGTCGGTGTTGAAGTTGCGACCGGGCCCGAAGTCATCGCCGTTGGTGTCGGCGTTGGCTCGTCTGACACATCATCAGTTAAAATCGTTGAGCCTGTGATAGTAGCCACCATTGGTGTGGCCGTTGGGGTCGGGGTAGGCGTAGCAGTAGCAAGAGGTGCAGGCGTCGGCGTTGGTGTCGGTTCGGCTTCTCTTTTGTAGGTTAAAACAAGTGTGGCGCCCATCACCGGCGCAACCGTTATGTGCGCCGGACCATCAATGACCACTGGTTTAATAAATTCCGGCGGCGACGTTCCGGGGTCGATGATTGTCGCAGTCAGCACCGCTCTCGGAGGCGGCGTCGGCGTTGGTGTCGGAGTCGGCGTGGGAGTCGGTGTTGGCGTGCCACCTGGTGTTGGTGTTGCAGTCGGCGTGGGTGTTGCAGTCGGCGTGGGTGTTGATGTCGGAGTTGGGGTTGTCGTCGGCGTTGCGGTTGGTGTGGCCGCTGATGCGATCACGACGCCGCGTCCGATGCCGCTGCCATCCTGCGTAAAATTATAGATTCGTACAAAATGGTGGTCGGGAACATCGATGTTCAGCGTTGAGCTGGTAATAACCTCAGTTTTGAAATCACCGGCGACAACGAATGCGGCAAGAACACAAAGAAAAATCAACAGCGACGCCGCATTTTTCATTTTGTGTCCTTCTCCGATACGCCGGTGAGGACCGGAGCTTAGTTACTATCTTTCTTGAAGCTGATGAAACAGTTCATCCCCGTCGTAGCCCCGCAGGTGACCGAGACATCTGCCGGACCGGCGATGACTACGCTATTAATAACGTCCGGCGGGGACATATTTAGAATCGCGGCGGCGAGGACATTCACCGCCGTGGCACCAGGAAGCTGGGTCACCATTACCACGCCATGCGTAGTTCCGTTCTCTTGCGTGAAATTGCGGATCACCATGAACTGATCGCCATGGACACGAGGAAGCGGCTGAGCGATAACGCCGCCTGGAATCACCATGCTCTTGAAATCGTCGGCGAAAGTTGCTCCAGCGAATGCGCAGAGAGCGAACGGTAGAATGCGGAGAAAATTTTTCATGAGTCAGGGGAATGGAATGTTTTCAAGCATTGCATTCTTACTATGAGATCGCGCGCGGTGTCCAGTTCGGCGCTGGCTTTTCTTGGCGCGGTGCTGCCGAAGGAAATTGACCCGCTCTCGCGCATCTGGTAGCATCGTCGCCACCATTAAATCCGTGCATCGATCGGTTCTGTTGGTTGTCGCGGCCAGTTCGAGCTTTGCTCAAGTTGCGCCAGTCGCACCGCAGCCTGCCGAGACGCCGCCACTCCAAGCCGCGGCCCGCCAGCCCGCGCGTCCGGCCCCATCGGTCCCGCGAGTAATTCCACCCCCCGCGCGCGCTCCCCAGACGCCGGCTCCGGCCGCGCCCGCGAACCCTCAGCCGGGTGCTCCGCAAATGGTGCGACTGCAATTTCCAAACAGCGACGTGACCGACGTTCTTCACCTTTACGAGCAGCTCACTGGCAAAAAATTGGTGATGGACAATTTCGTCCAGGGCAAGGTCAACATTTTCATCAGCAAAGACGTCCCGCGCGAGGAGGCGATCAAGATCATCGAGATGAATTTGCTCCTCAACGGCTATTCGCTCATCCCCGCTGAAGACACCGACATTGTTAAAGTCATCGGGACAGGGAAAAATCCGCGCACGACCGGAGTGCCGATCGTTTCCGACGAAACCGAGATCCCGGATGGCGATCACGTCATCAGTTACCTGTTCAAGCTTCGCTACGCCGATCCAACAGAATTACAGCAGGCGCTCGGGCAATATCTTTCGCCGCCGCAGCCGTACACATCGTTTCTGGCGCTGCCAAAGGCGGGCGCGATTTTGATTACGGAGAATTCGAGTGTGATTCGGACGCTCGCCAAAATCATCGATCAAGTCGACGTGCCGCCGGCCGAAGTGGTGAGCGAGTTCATCAAACTCGACCGCGCCGATGCGAGCAAAGTGGTGGACATGCTCAAAGATGTTTTTGAAAAGGGCGATAAAACCGGCGCGCAACCAGGTCAGCCTGGGTATCGCGGCGGTGTCCGGCCGGTGGGCGGACCCAATATGCCGGCGCAAGGTGGGGAAGTAAGTGAGCTCGCGGGATTGACCGCGCTGACAGAGGATTCCATCGTCGTTGGAAAAATAAAGTTGGCAGCAGACGTGCGCACCAATCGGATCCACGTCATCACTCGGCCCGTGAACATGCCGTTTGTCCGGAAACTGATCTCCGAGTTCGATGCCAACGTCGAGTTCGCCAAACCGGTCACTCGCGCGCTCAATTACATCTCCGCGGCTGATGTGTTGCCGGTGATCGTGCAAGCGCTGAGCGAGCCGGGGCAGACGGGTGCGGGAGGTGCTGAGGGGGCGGTCCCGGCGACGGGAGCGAGTCCGGGTCAGCCGCGACGGACGACAACTGCGACCGCGACAAGCGGCGGTCTGGCGACAACCTCGACCACGAGCGGGACAGGTACGTATGGTGGCAGTGGCAGCAGCGGCGGTACACTCAATATCTCGGAAGAACTCCAGACTCAGGCGGTCGATACAACGCCGAAAGCCGTCACGATCGGGAATGCCAAGATTATCGCGGACCAGCGAGCCAACAGCATCATCATGCTCGGGAACCAGGAAATCGTGGTCAAAGTCCAAAAGATTTTGGACGAGATGGACGTGAAAGCGCCGCAAGTCGCTCTCAGCACTGTCATCGGCGAGTTGACGCTGAGCGACGACGAAGAGTTCGGTGTCGATTATTTTTTCCGGGCGAGCAACAAGATCGCCGGCACAACGAACTTTACTGGTATTCCTCCATTTGCTGGCGGCGGGACCACTACGACAAGTACTCCGAGCGGTGGCGTGACTCCTATTACGACAACAACTGGCGGAAGTGTCTTCGATCCCGGTAGGCTGGTCAGCTTCACGCAGCTGGCGACAAATGCTGCCAGCGGAGCAAACGTTTATCTCGCTGCTGGAAATGCACTTGCTACTGTAGTCCACGTTCTCGAATCCACCGGCCGCTTCCGGGTGATCAATCGGCCGGTCGTTTTTACCAGCAACAACAAGAAGGCGATTATCGCGTCAGGAACCGAGATTCCGGTTCCGGTGAGCACGCTATCTTCGCTCGTCAACGCAAATAACACGGTCACCGGAACAAACGTCGGACAGCAATCGAACATCGAGTTCAAACGTGTCGCGTTACAGCTTGAGGTTGTGCCTCTGATCAACTCAGAAAGAGAAGTGTCGCTCGATATTTTGCAGAAGCTCGACAGCCTTGCCGGATCGACAATCGTGAACGGCAACGCAATTCCAAACATCGCCACGCGTTACGTGAGAACAAGTGTGTCCGCTCCAAGTGG
>CATPAT010000263.1 GCA_955652155.1 uncultured Chthoniobacterales bacterium
CATGGAAAGCCGATTCACGCCAAATCTCTATTTTGCAGGCGAGTTGCTCGACATTGACGGCATCACCGGCGGCTTTAATTTCCAGGCCGCTTGGACCACCGGGTGGATTGCAGGACACGCTATGGCCGGAGTCGAACCCGCCGCTGTATGAGCTCTCGAAATTTCCTTCCGCAAAAATTGCAGACCGCGCTGGAGGAAGTGCGACGGATTTATGTCGATCTTGCGCAACAGCCGATCCAGCGGAATTGCCTGCGCAAGACTGAATGCTGTCATTTCAAACTGACCGGACGGACTCCTTATCTGACGAAAGGCGAAGCGGTCGTCGCGGCCAAGGCGCTTCGCGCGACCGGCCGGAAATCGCTACCCGCAAATGCTGATGGCTCGTGCCCAATGCTTCAACAAGAAAGAGGCAATTGCTTGATCTACGAAGATCGGCCATTCGGTTGCCGCACTCACTTTTGCGCCGCGGCCGGCGGACCACTCGCGCGCCGCGAAGTCCTTGATCTCATTCGGCGCCTCGAAGATGTCGATCTTGCGCTAAAGGGAAACGGTCCGCGTCCTTTTCAAAATGCGGTCGCCGACGTGCTCGGAGACATGCGATAAACGCGGCCGCGCTCCTCTACCTCTTTTGGATTATGTCGCGCGAAGTCGAAATGTTCTACTGTTTCTGAGTTAACCACGGGTGGCTGATATGAAGCTGATTTGCGTTGCAGGTTTTCTCCTGATTTTTGCCGAGCTGAGTTTTGCGAATTCGTTTCAAGATGATTCGCATTATGTCGGGCTCGGTCCCCGCACCGGTTATTACGTTGTGCGCGACGGCTCTCGGTTATCGCATCAGCTCGGCGTCGATGATGGGCCATACGTCGACACGGCCGATCCATTGCGCCATGGCTATGGCGCCGACGTTCTGGCGTTTCGTTTCAATCAGGCCGGTCGATTGATCGCCGCGCCAGCCTATATCGCGAACGCGCAACTGAACGAGTTCTACACACGCCGAATCGGCTCGTTGATTCGTGGACGCACTACCGTCGCGGAGGTCCAGACCTTGTTCGGGCATCCGCAAGCTACATCGCGACGACCGGACGGCTTCGTTTATTACTATACGCTCGACGTATTCAATCCATTCGAACAACTCGGCAGCGGCCGCCATTAAGATCGACAACAGCGATACGCTTCGGAATTACTTGATTCTGGTAAACTCGAGTTTGGAACCGGTGGATTCCCGGAATGTCATGTAGTCGCGCGAAATTGTGAGTTGATAAACCGACTTCTCGAACGGTGTCTCAATCTTTATTCGCCCGCTGTCCCCGAAACTGTACCTGCCTCGGGTGCTGCCGATCGTGACCAGCCCGTTGTCGGCGAATTCCCAAACGACCGAGTTTGGATCGGACGACGTTCGCCATTTACCGACAATCTCTTGCGAAGGACCGCCGCAAGCGGTGAGGACCGACCACAAAACTGCGCTGATCAATAATCGAAGGGGACGTCGGCTAGAGCTGCGTGACATTACCTTCAGGAAATTACTTCTTCTTCGATTCTTTCTTTACCTCGCGCTTCGATTCCTTCGGCTCTTTTGCCGGCTTTGATTCCTTGGTCGTTTTCTTGGCCTCGCCCGGGCGATATTCCTCCTGCTCGGCGGCGGCGAACGCTTTCTCCAGTCCGACCATGTCTTCGCCGGGGCGGAGGGTGTCGAATGTTTCGGCTTCCTTGCGCAACTGTTCTTCCGAGTAATTGGCCGCCTTGATCGACAACCCGATCCGGCGCTCGACTTTATCGACTTTGATGACGCGAGCTTCGACTTCCTGTCCGACCTTGAGCACGTCTTTTACTTTCGCGACGTGGTCCTCGCTTAACTGCGAGATGTGAACCAGCCCATCGATGTCGTCTTGCAATTGCACGAACGCGCCGAAGCTGGCGAGCTTGGTCACGTTCCCTTTCACCAGATCACCGATTTTGTATTTTTGATCGATGTTCTTCCACGGATCTTCGCTCAGCTGTTTGATCCCGAGACTGATTCGCTGGTTCGTTTTGTCGATATCGATGACTTCAGCTTCGACTTCGTCGCCTTTCTTAAAGACTTCGCTCGGGTGATTGATTTTTCGAGTCCAACTCAAATCGGAAACGTGAATCATTCCGTCAATGCCTTCATCGAGCTCCACGAACGCGCCATACGCGGTCATGTTCCGGATTGTTCCCTTCACCCGGCTGCCAATGGTAAATTTCTTCTCGATCTCGTCCCAGGGATTCGGTTCAAGCTGACGCAGGCCCAATGAAATCTTCTGCTCTTCCTTGTTTACGCCGAGCACAACCGCGTCAACCTCCTGGCCGACGGTTAAAATATCCGACGGTCGCATGATTCGTTTCGTCCAGGAAAGTTCGGAAACGTGAATGAGACCTTCGACGCCTTCCTCCAATTCCACGAACGCGCCGTAAGGAACAAGATTGGTGATTTTGCCCTTGACCTTCTGGCCGGCGGGGAAGCGCTCTTCAATCTGGTCCCACGGATTTTTCTGAGTCTGCTTCAGGCCCAACGAGACGCGCTCTTTCTCTTTATTAATGTCAAGGACCTGGACTTCGAGCTGTTGTCCAACTTTCACCAGCTCGCTCGGATGTCCGAGCCGGCCCCAGGTCATGTCCGTGATGTGAAGCAACCCGTCCATGCCGTCGAGATCGATGAACGCGCCGAAGTCGGTCAGGTTTTTCACCGTGCCGGTGACACGGTCGCCGACGTTCACGCTGTCCATGAATTTCTGTCGCTTCTCGCTCCGCTCCTGCTCGATTAATTCGCGACGGCTGAGGACCACATTGCGCCGATCGTCGTTGATCTTGACGATCTTGAAATCGTAGGTGTTGCCAACGAACTGCTGCAAGTCTTTCGGCGGCACGATGTCGATTTGCGACGCGGGCAAGAATGCTTCCACTCCGATGTTCACCATCAGCCCGCCTTTGACGACCGATTTCACTTTGCCTTTGATCAAGCCGTCTTCTTGAAAAACGCTCGCGATCTTGTTCCAGTTCTGGCGATAGGCCGCTTTCTCTTTCGAGAGCACGACCATGCCCTCGTCGTTCTCGAGTCGCTCGAGCAACACGTCGACTTCGTCGCCGACTTCCAAGTTTTCCACGTCTTCAAATTCCGCCAGCGGAATGACGCCTTCCGATTTGTATCCGATGTCGACCAGCACTTCGCGCGGGCGAACTTCCAAAATACGTCCTTTGACGATGCTGCCTTCCCGGAAATCCGGCATCGGCTTCGACATCACATCCTGCATTTGCACCATAATTAAAAAGGCCTCCTTGGGGCACGCGATCCCGCCCCGGCGGGATCGATCTTTTCCGTGCAGCTAAAGCATCGGAAAACGGAGCGCCACAGTATGTGTTTTCGCGCGAATGGTCAAACTCTGATCCGTGACGCCTGACTCGTCCCTAATTGCTGCTCGGAGTTCTGGTGGTGGTTTTCCACTTGTCTCTGGTCCGTCGCATTTCCACCGGACTGCCGCGGGTACATGCATCGCACCAATGCCGTTTGGCTGACTCGAGACGTTTTCGCACGCCGCACACTTCGCATTCGAAGACTTCCGTCGATGTCCTTTTGCTTGTCGATGGCATCATATTTACCTGATTTCTGCGCGGACGGCTCCACTTACGCTGGTTTCAGTGGAAACACAACCTGGATAATGCGGGGAGGGACGAACTCCATCTCGTCCTATCTAGAAACAGGGACCCGCCCTGTCTCTCTCCTAACCGACGGGGGCGGCAGGGCTATGGCACTGTGATTTTCAGAACTTGCCCTAGGCCCACCGGCGGTGGACCAAAGCCGACATTTGAGACATAAAGGGCGCCATCTGGGCCCAACGTCATGCCTGTCGGGAAGAAGAGGCCCGAAGCGATCTCCGTTTGCTTGCCCGATGGATCAACTCGTAGCACTTTGCCCGTGAAGGGCGTGGGGTCACCGGCCGCTGTGCTGGTTTCCAACACATACATTCGATCCCTTCCATCGAACACCAGGCCAAGAACGGTGGTGAGGCCCTGGACGTCGAGCTTTACGTTACCGGCAGGGTTGATCTTCAAAATTTTGGACGAGCCCGGAACAATTGGGAATGTATTAAGGTTTCCTACGTAGAAGTTGCCGTGATCGGCGATTGCCGTCGGGACGATGTGGCCCTGGGTCGCAGAAATGTCAGCGACACGGGAGATTTGCCCCGACGTCGTGATTCTATCGAGCTCGCCGTGGTTTGGCTCGACCGCATAGAGATCACCTCGGAGCGCTATCATGCTGTACCAGGTTCCGTCGGGTTCAAAGTCGTCAGCATTGGGATTCTTGACAGGATTCGCCATCAGGAACGCGCTCAGGTCGGCAATCTGGGTCCAGCTGCCGTCATCGTTAAGGCGTATCACTTCATTGGGGATGGTCGGCACGCCATGCGAGCAGCCAGCTCCGCCGATCAGGGCATAAAGGGTGTCTCCGATAAAGGCAACATCGGCGACGCCACTGATCAGACTGCCAGTCGCCGCACTCGTCTGACTGGACGGAAGAGGGTCGCCTACCGGCGTCGGGACGCCGTTGACGATCCGGGAGACGCGGGCGTTGGTGGGGCTACCTGTGTACGGGCCAACCGCAGCGACTACTACGCAGGCCGGGTCCATTCCGCCAATTCCCCCTTCGGCAACATAAAGGAAACCGTCGGGCCCAAACTTCAGGCCGCGCGGATTGTTCAATCCGGTGGCAAATACGGAAACGGTGGCCTGAGTGGATGCGGATTTGGGTTTCGCTGCGACCTCGCTGGCTAATGCAAACGCCAAAACTAACGTAAGCGCGCTTAAGACCGTTGTCAGAGCGGCTATTGTTACTGGTTGTTTTTTTAATTTTTTCATCTTTGTACCTTTAATATTCGACGCGAGAGTGAAGGGTTGGGTGGATCAAAGGGCGGGGTTGCCCTTGATACGAAAATTTCTATTAAAAGCGGAAAATATGGCAAGCTAAATCGCTGGCACGCATTGCTTGCACTCTTAAACGTTTCTTGGCCACCTCAGTAAATTTCTTTTCGTGACGTGGGACAGCGCAGGCTGGAGGCTCTGCGCTTCCACTATCAGATTGAACGTTAGATGTTGGACGTTGAGCGCGCTCCTCTTCTCTTCATATTATATAATAGGTGATGTCGATCTTACGTTTGTCGATTTTAGCGGCAATGGCCGCGGCCGGTTTATTGCGGGCGGAATCGCCCGCTGAGCAAAAAGTGACCCAGGCGATCAAATCGCCGGATCTAAGCATTGTTCACCTTTGGGCGCCGTGGTGCTCCAATTGTCAGGCCGAACTCAAAAACGGCGGCTGGTTGAAAATGGTCAAAGACAATCCGCAGGTGAAATTTTATTTTGTTTCCGTTTGGAACGACGGCGGCGACGGCAAATCGATGCTTTCTAAATTCCAAATCGCCGATCAACCAAACGTCGCTGTTCTGGCTGATCCCGGCCCGCGCCGCGGGGACAGCAAAATCAAACAATTTGCCGGGATGCCGCTCTCCTGGATCCCGACAACCTGGATCTATAAAGGAGGCGATCTTCGCTACGCGCTCAACTACGGCGAAGTCCGTTTTGACGTGCTTCAGCAATTTCTTGAAGACAGCAAATCGGAATGGTCGCATAAGGGCGAACCCAAGTTGCCCGAATGACGGCGGCAACGATTTCTCTGAGTAGCGCAAAAATTAAATTCCGTCTCGCCGGCGGCGCGCAACCGCTCATTCTCCTGCCGGTCCATGTAAACGATCGCGGCCCGTTTGATTTTATTCTCGATACCGGCGCGGGAACTTCGCTGCTCGCATCGGACCTGGCGAAGCAGCTCGAGCTAAAGACTATCAGTTCAAAGGAGGGCCAAAGTGCCGGAGGCAAAGTTTCCGTGTCGCTGGCAAAGGTCGGTTCTCTCGCTGCCGGCGAAGCGAAATTAAGCGATGTCGATGTTGGAATTGTCGATCTTTCCCACATCGGCAAGACCATCGGCGCGAGGATCGACGGCGATCTCGGCTATAATTTTCTGAAACATTTTCGCGTCACGATCGACTACCGCAATTGTGAAATTCGTTTTGACGATCCAAAGCGGGTCGAAAGTTTTGGCCGCAGTGCGAAAACTGAAGTGCCAATTCGCTTGGCCAGTCCGGCGAAGCCGCTCCTTTTGGTCGATGTGAACGCGAACGGCCGCGGACCATTTCAATTTGCGGTCGACACCGGAACTTCGACCAGCGCCATCTCGCCCGAGTTTGCGAAACAACTCGGAGTTCAAAGTTCGCCCGTCGGCATGGGCACAACCGGCGGCGCGCCCATCGATTTTTCGGCCGGCATGCTTGAATCATTTCAGCTCGGTGGTGCAAAGATCGACAACATGCCGGTCGTGGTCGCGGATTTCTTTACTATGCTAAACGCTGCCATCGGAGCGAAACTCGATGGCATCGTCGGCTACAATTTTCTCCGAAATTACAAAGTCATGATCGACTATCCGGGCGAAACGCTCACTCTATTCTAGACATGGTCGAAGTTCCGACAGCGCCAACCTCAAGCAAGAAGCCGCCGGCGATTCTGTCGCTCATCGGCGAGACGCCCCTGGTTGAGATTACGCAATTCGAGACCGGCCCGTGCCAGCTCTTTGTGAAATTGGAAAATCAAAATCCAACCGGATCGATCAAAGACCGGATCGCCTTGTCGATGATCGAGGCCGCGGAGGAAGACGGGAAACTTGAACCCGGTGGGACGGTAATCGAAGCAACCGCTGGAAACACGGGACTCGGCCTTGCGCTCGTTGCCGGGGCGAAAGGTTACCGCGTCGTCCTTGTAATTCCCGACAAGATGTCACAGGAAAAAATATCGCATGTCCGCGCGCTCGGCGCCGAAGTGCGATTGACGCGTTCGGACGTGACGCGCGGGCACCCCGAATATTACCAGGACGTGGCCGCGCGCCTGGCCCAAGAAATTCCGGGCGCCTTTTATGTGAATCAATTTGGCAACCCTGCTAATCCGCTGGCGCACGAACGAACGACCGGCCCTGAGATTTGGGAACAGATGCGGCACGATGTCGATGCAATCGTCTGCGGCGTCGGCTCGGGCGGAACGTTGACCGGTCTCGGCCGCTTTTTTAATCGAGTGAAACCGCGTCGCGGAATTGAGATGGTGCTGGCTGATCCAACCGGCTCGGTCCTCTATGAATATGTCAAGACCGGCAAGTTGGTGGAGTCCGGCAGTTGGGCGGTCGAAGGCATCGGCGAAGATTTCATTCCCGAAATCGCGGACATGTCACTGGTGACGGAAGCCTTTGAGATCGACGATGAAGAAAGTTTCGCAATCGCTCGCGACCTTTTGAGAAAGGAAGGAATTTTCGGCGGCTCCTCCACCGGAACATTGGTCGCAGGGGCGCTGCGTTATTGCCGCCAGCAAACGCAACCCAAAC
>CATPAT010000264.1 GCA_955652155.1 uncultured Chthoniobacterales bacterium
GCGATACCTATGATCGCCTGATGATGCGCGCGCTCGAAATGCGCGAGAGTGTTGGAATTCTAAAGCAAGCGTTCGAACAAATTCAGCCCGGACCAATCATGAATCCGAAAGTGAAGATCCGCGCCTTTCGTCCGCCGATCGGCGAAGCGTATGGCCGGATCGAAGGACCGAAAGGCGAGCTCGGATTTTACTTAATCAGCGACGGCGGGCCAAATCCGTACCGTTATCGGGTCCGTCCGCCAAGCTTCATTAATCTCACGGTGCTGGAAGATCTCTGCCTCGGTCACACCGTGGCCGACGTAATGGTCATTCTCGGCAGCGTCGATATTGTGATGGGCGAAGTCGATCGCTGATATTCAGCGAAGCCAGCCACCGACTGCCTGGATCGGTGCGAGTTGATTGGGCGCCGTGATCCACGCGGCGACCGCTCCGGCGCGTGAATCTTTTGCCAGATGGATCTCGGCTTTGCCAGACGACATTTTTTCGTTCACGACAGAAAGCACAACGAAGTCCTGACGCAGATTGCGCCCGTTGTTTTCGCCGGCGCTGGGCTTGGTGTTCAAATCAAAGCCAAGCATCGCCACGTGAAGATCGACATCGTTAGCTGCGCCGTTCGTCGGATTGAATTCCGCCGAAGCGTTGTCGCTCGCTAACGTGATTTTCAGCATACCCGGCTTGTCGCTCGACGACGTTGGAATGTTACGATCCTGCGATTCGCGAGCATCGACCACAAAACCGGGCGTATAAACGCCATCATTCTTCCAGCTCGCAGAATATCGATATTGCCGAGCGGTCCATTCCTTCGAAGCAAAAGGATCGCGCCAGCCAAGATGGTCCCAATAATCGACATGAAACGCGAGCGGCACGAAATCCTTCCACAATCGCGGGTCGCTCTTGAGCTTGGAGAGCCAGGCTTCGGCCGGAGGACAACTGCTGCAGCCTTCCGACGTAAATAGCTCGAGTAAATGAACTTTCTGCGGGCCACTTTCGAAAACGCGATCCGCGGCTTGGGAAGTCAGTGCTGCTGCACAAAGTAACGGAATAAGGCCGAGCCGGCGCATCTTTTCCTTGTGAATATGCCGCGATTTCAGCGAGATTGAAACTCAATGATCGGCACCGGGATTTTAAAGGGAATGGCGGTCACGCTCCGGAACTTTGCCGGAAGTTATTTCGAGAAGGACCGCCTGATCACGGTGCAATATCCGGAGGAGCGAAATCCTTTGCCGGAAAACTACCGGAACTTTCCGATTCTAATCTACGACACTGATGATGCCGAAGCCGGCTTGCGCTGCGTCGCCTGCAAGATTTGCGAGAAGGAGTGCCCGCCGCAGTGCATCTATATTATTAAGAGTGACGACAAGAAGCCCGATTACATGGGCAAGCCGCAGCTTTATCCGAAGGTGTTCGACATCGACATCTCGGTTTGCATGAGCTGCCAGATCTGTGTCGAAGTTTGCCCGTTCGAAGCGATCAAGATGGATAAAGATTTCGAATTGAGTAAGCGCGAGCGGTTCGACGCGCTGCTTTTTCGGAAAGAAGAGCTGTCGAAGTCGAACGAGTATTATCACCGGATCCATCCGGTCGAGGCAGCGGCGGTGGACGCGAACCTGGCTGCAGCTGCGGCTGCCGCGGAAGCGAAGAAAAAAGCAGCGGCAGCGGCGGCAGCTGCAAAAACATCTTCTGTAGGGGACGCTGTTAGCGTCCCAGGGAAGCCAACGGCTTCCCCTACAGCGCAGACATCAGGATCGACATCGGCCCCGGGCGAAACTCCGCCGGCAAGTTCGTCCACGAAGTCGTAATAGATTCTGCCGCCAGAGACGGCGGCAGCTACAACGCGCCGAAGGCTTCTTACCCGCTACGGCGGGCGGCACGTCCGTTGCTGTAGATCATGGCCTTACGGCTATGATCCCATTCAAGAAAGGTCTCTGGTTTTTAATTGGCGCGCTTGGCTGGACCTCGGTCGGTTTTTCGCAATCGACGTTTGTTGAAGTTGATTCAACCCCTTACGACAAACAAATGGCCCGCGTTCAGCCGACGTTAACCGCGCCGTCCGGCTACCTCATTGACGGAATCTCATTCGCGCTAGTCAACGATTGGATGATGAAATTGCGGGCGATGCCTTATCGGTATTCTCGAGAATGGCAGACTCCATCCGAAATCGAAGCCGCGAGGGTGGCGGATTGCAAGGGCAAGGCGCTGGCGCTTTACGATCGCCTCCAATTAAACGGCGCTACGAATGTGCGCTTCGTGATCGGTAAACGTCGCATGAGTGATTCCCTGACTCACGCGTGGCTCGAGTGGGACACGCAAATGGGCACACTTCTCCTCGATCCAACATTTAACTGGACGGCTACGATCAAACTGGATGATCGCCGAAGTTACATCGCGTTTTACGGATACGAAGGGGCGCACAAATACCAGGCCGCCAACTCGCTCTTGGTAAATCGCACTTTAGCAATTCACAGCCCGGCTGCTCCGTCACAGGGAGTGATCACAAGACCTACGCGATCAACTTGGAGAATGCCTCCGAGCCCGTGGCTCTTTGACGAGGGCCCGGGAGACCCGAGATTTTTCTTAAACAGGCCAGCGTTTTAACCGATCACTCTCGCCGCAAAGTGAGATGAACAATTTCCGCGGGTGCGTTCACGCGCAGCGGAAACCAATTGCCGACCCCGTTCGAGACAATGAGTTTGCTTTGGTCGCGTTCGTAGAGGCCCGACCAATAGCGGAAGAGCGCCGGCCCAAATCCTAATTGCTCGTTCAACATCAATTGTCCCCCGTGGGTGTGGCCGGAAAGCGTAAGCGGCAGTCCCGCATCGGCCGCGGCATCGAAAGCATGAGGATGGTGTGCCATCAAAATTGGAAATGCACCGGCCTCACGCTGCTCGAGTAATTTTGTGACGGCGGCCGCGATCGCCGCGTCGCGTCCTTGACCGTGAACCCGCGTCCAACTGAGTCCGAGAAGCTGAACCGGAAATCCGTGGACATCGATAATTGTCGATTCATCGAGCAAAAACGGAATTCCAGACGCTCTCACCCGCTTTTCGAACTCGGCAGGGTTCTCGATCAAATCATGGTTGCCTTCGATAATCGCCAAGCCGAAGCGCGCTTCGAGGGCTCGAGTTAATTCCAATCCGGTATCGAGGTCGGCGAGCGCGTCGTTGATCAAGTCGCCGGTCAAAAGCACCAGATCGGCGCGCATTTCGTTGACCATGCGCACCATTTTCTGGAGCACTTCGCCATTAGTGAATCGTCCAACATGCATGTCGCTGACCTGCGCGATGGTGATCCCGTCCAATTCCTTCGGCAGCGCCGCGATCGGCAAAACGAAACGCCGGACGCGAATGTTGTTGAGCTGAGCCATCGCGATTCCGGTGAGGCTGAACGTGAAAACCGGCGGCAACATCGCTCCGGCAAAACGGAGAAATTCGCGACGATCCCAA
>CATPAT010000265.1 GCA_955652155.1 uncultured Chthoniobacterales bacterium
CTCGCCGAAGCGCACGCCTCGCAAGGGCTCGCGCTTTCGCTTGGGAAGCGATACGACGAAGCAATGGCAGAATTCGAAAAGGCCATCGCGCTCGATCCCAATTCGTTCGAGGGTCATTTCTTCTACGCCCGGGCCTGCGTCCCGCAGGGCAAGCTCGATCGAGCGGCCACGCTTTTCGAGCATGCGGCAGAAATCAAACCGGACGACTACCAGTCTTTGTGCATGCTGATTCATGTTTATCGGTCACTTGGCCGCGATTCGGATAGCAAGAGTGCCGCACGAAGGACTGTTGAACGGGCAAAGGGTGAACTCACCCTTCACCCTGAAAATCCGAGACCGGCCTACCTTGGCGCTGTCGCTCTGGTTGTTCTTGGCGAAGCGGACCGTGCCAGGGAATGGGTATCCAGAGCGTTGGCAATCGACCCTGACGATGTCCTCACCCAGTACAATGCCGTCTGCGTCTACTCTCTCCTTGGCGACATAGAGCCGGCTTTCGATTTATTGGAACGTTTGCTCCCGCATGCGGGTCATGAGCTTAAATCGGGTTGGATCATACACGACTCCGACCTGGACCCCCTTCGAAGCCATCCGCGATACAAAAAAATACTCGAGCTCATCGAATAGGGGCTGAGTCGGTCTAATCTGGAAATGCTGGTAGAAACTCACGCGCATCTCGATTATCCCGATTTCGTAAACGACTTCGATGATGTGCTTCGTCGCGCAACCGACGCCGGCGTTACACGTGTCATTACTATCGGCACTTCCATTGAAAGCAGCCGGCGCGCAGTCGAACTTGCTGAAAAGTATCCGAACGTTTTCGCCGTGATCGGTGTTCATCCGGCTTACGCGCACGAAACACCAGAGGATGTGATCACGCCATTGCGCGAGCTCGCGAACAATTCGCGGGTTGTGGCAATCGGTGAAATCGGTCTTGATTATCATCGTCTGCCCAGCGTGGAAGCCGCGAAACAGAAGCACGTCCAGGTTTTCAACGCGCTTCAAAGCGAAACTGAAGAACAAGTCGAAGCGCGAATTGAAGACGGCGCTTACAAATCGAAACAGGCCGAGTTATTTGAGCAACTGCTCGATCTCGCCGTGGCGTTGGGCCTCAATGTTGTGATTCATCAACGCGACGCCTGGGATAACACGCTCGAGATTTTGCGAGATTATGGCCGGCAAGTCAGCGGCGTCTTTCATTGTTTTGGCGGCACGCTCGATCAAGCGAACGAAGTCATCGATCTCGGGCACCTCGTTTCTTTTACCGGAATCGTCACCTTTAAAAACGGCAAACAAGTTCGCGACGTCGCAGCTCAGGTGCCGCTCGATAAATTCATGGTCGAAACCGATTGCCCATATCTTGCGCCCGTTCCGTTTCGCGGAAAACGCTCCGAGCCGGCGCATACGCGGCTGGTCGCGGAAGAGATCGCGAGAGCTCGCGGCGTTTCGTTGGAAGAAATCGCTGGCGCAACAACGGCAACTGCGGAAGAATTCTTCCGATTTGAGCGCGGGTAAGATCGACATGGGCAAAGTTGGGATCGTCGTCCGGTACGGATTCGCGTTCGGCACCGCACTCATTCTCGCTTCTTGCGCTGCACCTCGCGACACCGAGCACCACATCGTCGTCAGTGTCCGCGATCAAAAGCTGGCGCTGCTCCAAAAAGGCAACCTCGTCTCCACCTATCCAATTTCGACTTCCAAATTCGGATTGAGCGATCGCCCGGGAAGTTACGGTACGCCTTTGGGTGAATTGGAGATCGCGGACAAAATTGGCGACGGCGCTCCGGCTGGAACGGTTTTCAAGGATCGACGCCGTACCGGCGAAATAATTCCAGTGGACGCGCCTGGGCGCGACCCGATCGTGACGCGAATCATCTGGCTGCGGGGACGCGAAGCTCAAAATGCGAATGCATTTCGCCGCGACATTTATATTCATGGAACTCCGGAAGAACGCAATATCGGCCGGCCGGCAAGTTACGGATGCATTCGCATGCGCTCGGTCGACATCATCAATCTTTACAGCCAGGTGGGTCCGGGTGCGGAAGTTTCGATTATTCAATCTCCGTTAGTCGCCGTTATCCCTGAGCTGAATTCCGCCAGTCAAATGGTGGAGACCAATCACGCTCTCGGCGTGATTCGTTAAGTAATTACGGCAGCTTGCCGAGATGTTTTCGCGGCGTTTCGCGCGAGAGCAATTCCATGTCCGCATCGACCATAATGCGAACCAAATCTTTGAATCGCACTTTCGGTTCCCAACCGAGAACCTTCTTTGCCTTGCTCGCGTCCCCGATCAGCAGGTCGACTTCAGCCGGACGCTCGTAGCGTGGGTCGTGTTTCACGTACTTTTTCCAATCAAGATCGACATGCGCGAATGCGGCTTCGGTGAATTCCCGAACCGTGTGTGTTTCGCCGGTGGCGATCACGAAATCGTCGCCGGTGTCCTGTTGCAAGATTCGCCACATCGCTTCCACGTACTCCGGCGCATAACCCCAATCGCGTTTCGCTTCCAGATTTCCGAGAAATAATTCCTTTTGCAGTCCCTGTTTGATCGCGGCGACTGCGCGCGAAATCTTTCGGGTGACAAAAGTTTCGCCGCGACGCGGACTTTCGTGATTGAACAGGATCCCGTTGCTCGCCTGGAGACCGTAACTCTCGCGATAATTGACGGTCGCCCAATACGAAAAAACTTTTGCCACGCCGTACGGACTGCGCGGCCAGAACGGCGTTTTTTCATTCTGCGGAACCGTTTGTGCCTTGCCGAACATTTCGCTGCTTGAAGCTTGATAAAAACGCGAACGCAATCCGACTTCGCGGATCGCTTCGAGAATGCGAATCGTGCCGACACCGGTGACATCGGATGTGTATTCTGGAATATCGAAGCTTACGCGGACGTGGCTTTGCGCACCAAGATGGTAAATCTCCTCCGGCTTCAGTTCATAAAGCAGCTTTACCAGGTTCACTGAGTCCGCCAGGTCGCCGTAGTGCAGGAACATTCGCACGCCGTTGATGTGCGGATCGGCATAAAGATGATCGATCCGCGACGTGTTAAACGTGCTCGCGCGACGAATGATCCCGTGGACTTCGTAGCTTTTTTCGAGAAGCAAATCGGCGAGATAACTTCCGTCCTGGCCGGTAATGCCGGTGATGAGCGCCTTTTTCATTCGATGTCGCTTCGTTAGCTCATCGAATGCCAGCGAGCAAATAATTAGAAAACGCCGAACGCCCAACGTCCAACTCTCAACTAAAGCAACGCGGGCAGCTGCCGGACGAAGTGTTCTATCAACTATCAGCTAGCTTTCCGGAGGTGAAACCATGATCCGCGCCAGCACCGCGCGCTGTGCCGAAATCAAATCGGCAATACCTTTGCGGGCGAGTACCAGCATCTCGTCGAGCTGGGACTGCGCAAAGACCGCTTCCTCGCCCGAACCTTGCACTTCGACGAAATCGCCATCCTCAGTCGCGACCAAATTGAAATCAACCGTCACGGCTTTGTCTTCTTCGTAATTAAGATCGACAATCGCGTTTCCATCAAGAATGCCGGCGCTAACAGCCGCCACTAATTTCTTGATCGGCGGCGCATCGAGTTTTTTTTCCTTCGCCAATTTTCGGCACGCGATCGTAACGGCCAGGCTCGCACCTGTGATCGCTGCTGTTCGGGTTCCACCGTCGGCCTGCAACACATCGCAATCGACCCACATTGTGCGCGGGCCGAGTTTTTCAAGATCGACAACCGCGCGCAACGATCGTCCGATCAATCGCTGAATTTCTGTGCTGCGGCCATCGAGCCGACCTTTCATGATGTCGCGCGGTTTACGCGTCGTCGTTGAATAAGGCAGCATGGAATATTCGGACGTCAGCCAGCCACCGGTAACGTTTTGCTCCTTCATCCAGCGCGGCACGACTTCTTCGATCATCACGCCGCAGATCACGCGGGTATTGCCCATCGCCACCAACACCGAACCGCTTGCGTGCGGCGCAATGTTTAGTTCGAAACTCACGTCGCGGACTTGATCAGCTGCACGGCCGTCAGCGCGTTGCATGTCCGCATGCTAAACGTGCCCGCTGCAACCGCGCAAATTGTATGTCGGTCTCGCCATTCCCGATCATGCCTCCGTTAGCGTGAAGTTATTCCGCTGAGGATGCCTGCGTAAGTCTCTTGAACATGGCTACATGCGGGGCAAACATTTCTCACCAAAAATTAACAAAACCAGCGTTGACGGCGGCTCAATCTGGGCTAATCTGACAGTCCCGCTGGAAGCGGGCCCCGAATGCGTTCGGGGTTGTTCTTGTACATTTGGGACTGCAAATTGGACTCAATTTTGTCCCGGCATGATTATCGGCAACGAAATTATGGTCGGGCACGAGATTGAGTTTTTTTGTGCTCTGAGATGGACGTGAATGTTGGTTCTTTGACATCTACATACAGGGTAGTAAGAAAGTACAACTTTAAGAGCTGAGTCTGAAATCAAAGCGGCTGAAGGTTAAGATCTTCAGCCGGAGAGTTTCAGTTATCAAAGAATCTCTGGGCCCGCTGCTTCAAGAA
>CATPAT010000266.1 GCA_955652155.1 uncultured Chthoniobacterales bacterium
GAAAATTATTGCGCGCGAGAGTGTTTCGGCCTTGCGAAAAAACGTGACCGCGAAATGCTACGGCGGCGACATCACCCGGAAGCGCAAACTGCTGGAGAAACAGAAAGAAGGAAAAAAACGAATGAAGAGCATCGGGAAGATCAACATTCCGCAGGAAGCATTTATTGAGGTGCTCAAAGCGCAGTGAAGCACTGCGCTTTGAAATGACGAAATCCGAATGACGAATGACGAAGGAAGTCCGAATGACTAAAGCTCGAACCATGAACGAGACTGCGGCGTCGATGTCCCTTTTGTTATTCGGGCTTTGTCATAGTTTCGACATTCGGCATTCGTGCTTCGTCATTTAACTCATGTTCACGTCGCGCTACGTTAAACACAGCAAACTGTTGCTCCGCCACGCCCAGAAATATTTGCGCTACAAGCGCGATGTTTTGGACACCGAGACCTATGATACGGTCGCGGCGGACATTCGGCGACTTCACGCCGCGTTGCGCCAACACGACCGAAAACAGATTGAAGGTCGCGCTGAAGAGCTGGATGCGAAACTCCACCAGCTCACGCCGGTGACGTGGGAATCGCATTGGCGGGAGAATTGCGAAGTCATCCTGGTCGCGATCGTCGTGGCGATCGGAATTCGCTCCTACTTTCTGCAGCCGTTCAAGATCCCGACCGGCTCGATGCAGCCGACGCTTAACGGCATCATCGGGCATCCGATGACGAAGGAACCGCCGAGTATTTTCCAGCAGGTCGCTGAGTTTATTCTTCGCGGTCGCAATTACATCAACGTCGTTTCGCGCGAGAACGACGAGGTCTTGCAAGTTCAACGCCAGAAGTTTTTCTTTTTCTTCACCTGGTCGAGGATCGTCTGTCAGCATCAAAAATTCCTGGTTTACTGTCCGCCGGAGCAATTGGGAGCAGATTTCAGGGTCTCACCCGGAGCTCGTTATCGTCGCGGCGAAGTCATCGCCCGCGGCGCGGTCGACACGGGCGACCAGGTATTCGTCGACAAATTTAGTTACAACTTTGTCAAACCGCATCGTGGCGATGTATTCGTTTTTCGGACGAAAAACATTCCCGACATTGGCGATCAAACTCAGTTCTACATTAAGCGGTTGGCCGGCTTACCCGGGGACAGTTTGCGAATCGAGCCGCCGAAGTTGTATGTCAATGGAAAGGTCGCGGAAGGTTTTGGCTTTCAACGAGTGATGGAAGCGCGAGATGGATACCGGGGATATGGTCCGGGGCATTTGGCGCTGTCCGATCCGGTGACAGCGTTTGAAGTGCCGAGGCACACCTATTTCGCAATGGGCGACAACAGCTACAACAGTTTTGACAGCCGGTGGTGGGGGCCGGTGCCGGAAAGAAACTTGGTCGGACGCGGATTGTTTGTCTACTGGCCATTCATTCCGCACTGGGGCTTAATTCGTTAGGTCAAAAGATGTCCACGGGTTTGTCCCGCGTCTACCCGCTGATCGGGTTGTTCAGCGGCTATGTCATCGTCCTGCTCTTTAATCCCGTCCGCGTGCCGCTGCGTGACGGCTTTCGTTGCGTGCTTCGTTACAAGCGTGTCTGGCTCACGTTCGTGCTCCTCGGGTCCGCTTATTTTGTCTTTCAGTTTTCCACCTTCACTCCGATTCAAAGCACGGCCGATGTCGATCTCACCCAGATCACATCGATGGCAAACTGGCATTGGCCAACTTTCATGGAGATCTGGCAGGAAGCGCCGTTGCCGGCTTTGGAAGGTGTGGCTGGAATTTTCGATGACGCAACAACCACTTATCCATTGTCAGCGGTCGCGGCCGTGCTGATGCTGATCAACTGGCGGGGTTTGCACGGCGCGCTCGTGCGCGCGCTGCAGAAGCGATTTCGTTTTTGGGGTTATCTGGTTTATCTGATCTTGTTGCTGAGCGCAGTCGCGGCGCTGCTCAAACCGGTTGTCTTCGCTTTGCCATTATGGGGCGGACTTCTTCCAGGCGCCGAGCTCTTGCAAGTCTCCGCGAGTGTTGATGCAGTGGCATTTATCTTTGAATATCTCTTCGGCGTTTACATCCAGGTTTATTTAATAGCGGTTTGCTTCGCCTGGATCCGCGGTTTGAGTTTTGAGGAAGGCGAGCTTTTCCGCTTTGGCATGCGCCGGTTCAGTTACGTTTTGGAATGGGCCGGCATCGTCGTACTGGTGAGCTTTTTGATTGTGCGACTCCCGCTCTTGCTCGCTTACTTCATGAACATTCCCGACGTGCTTGATTATCTCCCGGTCGAGCGCGGGCTGATGTGCGGATTGATCATCGCTTTCAGTTCAGTCCAAATTTCGCTCGCGCTCCATAATGAAACCTTGCGCGAAACTATCCGGGCGCATCGCGAATTCATTCGGAATAACCTCAGCCGATTCGGCTGGTTCCTGCTCATTTGCGGGATTCACTTTTTCTTTCTCACAACCGCGGATGCCATCATGCGCGGCGCCATTGCCGATCGTCTGGTCGCGATGATCATCTGGAAATCGATTTTTGTTTTCCTGCGCGGGTTTATCACAGGCTGGCTACTTGCCTCATGGGTTTGCTTGTTCCGGCGCGGCGAAACCGGCCATGTCTATCAACAGGCGTGGATTGAATATTAAAAGGCCCGAACTCTGGTCGTGAATGCGGCGAAAATTACCCGAACCAGCAAATCAAACCTCGCGCTCGCTTTTGTGTCGCTCGGACGGGAACGCCGGCGCGATATCACAACTTTCTATGCCTTTTGCCGCGTGATTGATGACATCGCGGACGATGTCGATCTTAGGACGGAGGAGAAAAGGCGCCGGCTGGAGGGGTGGCGGGAATGGTTGCGGAAGGCTCGGCCTAACGAATCCTCATTCGCAGCTGACGTCCGCCAGCTGATGGAGAAGTACGCGCTTACTCCGGAAATGTTCGAGGAGATCATCGCCGGCGTCGAAATGGACCTGAGCATCAAGCGTTACCAGACGTTCGATGAATTGCGGGTCTATTGTTATCGGGTTGCCAGCGCCGTCGGACTGGTCAGCATTGAAATTTTTGGTTACCGCAATCCAGCTTGTAAGGAATACGCCA
>CATPAT010000267.1 GCA_955652155.1 uncultured Chthoniobacterales bacterium
CGTTACCACATCACCGAACCAGGCCGCTTCACTTCGGTACAAAAGATCGACAAGCGTTCCATCGAATCCCCAGACCGGAACGGTGAAGAGCAAATTGCGCAGGTTCCGTCGAGTTGGGCGACCGCGCTGAAAAAAAAGTATCAAAAACAGCTCGGGAATGAGCGCGCCAGCCGTAATGGACGCGACGATGACAAAGAGCAGCCCATGTGCGCGCTTAAATTCAGCAAGTCCAACGAGCGCGCATGATACCCTGTGATTTGTGTAGTAAGCGATCAGCAGCGCCAGCATGAACGCTTGAATGATCAGCGCCGGGACCGCATTCGCTCGCGCAGCTTCCCAACCAAGGGTGAGCGGCGTGCGCAATTTTTGCATCGCTGCAGATACTTCGCCGAGTCACTTGTCGATCAAGCAGAATCTGGCGACGGAGAGCGGGAAATGGCTCGTCTTGTTTTGAATCGTCGGGATTACCAGTGAACGTTCGCGCCCGCTCCGGGGGCGCCAGGGGTAACCGCTCCCTGATCAGAAACTCTTTCGCCCGGAACAGTGGATCCGGTTTGCGCGCTGGACTGCTCGGTCGTGATTTCGTCACTCGAGGCACAGGCGGAGATCAAAAATGCGATTGCCAAAAACAAAACAGTGGAAATTGCCAATCGCTTCATCATGGGGGCAAAGCTAACCATGAATTCCGTTATCTCTCAAATCGCTTCAATTGCGTGTCGTGGGAATCGGCGAAACTAAGTTGTCGTCGTTTGATGTGGCTTCGGTCGGTTGGTAAGCTTCATCGTGGCGAACACCGCTAAAATCGACGTCAAGTCTTTCCAGTTTGAAGAGCTACAAGAGATGCTTCGCGCTTTGGGCGAGCCGAGTTATCGCGTCGGACAGATCGCCGACTGGCTTTACAAAAAGCGGGTCGAATCATTCGAAAATATGACCGATCTGCCGCACGCTCTGCGCGCACAGTTGGCAAAACTTTTTACATTTGATCGATTAGAGATAGTTCGAGTTCTCGGTTCGCGCGACACCACGCGGAAATTTCTGTTTCGTCTAGCTGACGGAAATCTTATCGAGTCCGTCTTGATTCCAGCGTCGCCGGCGCTTTACGGAGAAAAGTCAGACCGGCGAACGATTTGCATTTCGACCCAGGTCGGTTGCGCTTACGGATGCAAGTTTTGCGCGAGCGGCTTGCAGGGATTTTCTCGTAATCTGGGCCCGAACGAAATTATCGATCAAATCATCGCGATTGAAGGCGCAAGTGGGGAGAAGATCGACAATATCGTTTTCATGGGGATGGGCGAACCGCTTGCCAACTTCAGCAACGTCATACGTGCGATTCGAATCATTAACGCGCCATGGGCCCTCGGCATTGGCGCGCGACACATTACCGTCTCGACCAGCGGGTTGGCGCCCCAAATTAAGAAACTTGCCGACGAACCATTGCAAATTCGCCTCGCAGTTTCGCTGCATGGCGCGACCGACGAAGTGCGCAGCCAGATCATGCCAATCAATCGCAAGTACAACATCGAGACATTGCTTTCCGCCTGTGACTACTACGCGGGTCGCAAGAAACAACGGCTTACCTTCGAATACATCTTAATCGCAGGTGTGAACGACGCCGACGATCAGGCATATCTTCTGGCGCGGCACGCCAAAAAACTTTCCGCAAAGGTGAATTTGATTCCCTACAACACGGTTGAGGGTTTGCCGTGGTCGCGACCATCGCGCAATCGACAGGAAGAGTTCTTGTCGATCTTACGCACTCATAAAATTGCCGCGACATTGCGCCGGGAAAAGGGACACGACATCGATGCCGCTTGTGGTCAACTGCGATTACAAACCAGGCGGAACGAGCGACAGCGATTGATTACCGCTTAGCCATTGTCACCCAAGAGTGCCGAGGGCTTCGTGCACGCCGGCGACTGCCATTCCACCTTCGCCGACAGCAGCGGCGCAACGCTTCACCGATCCGGAGCGAACATCGCCTGCCGCAAAAATACCCGGGCAGCTTGTTTCGAGGGGCCCCGGTGGACGTTTGCTCTCCTTCCATGCTGGCGCCTGGGCGACTGCGTGTCCTGTCTTGATGAATCCTTTTTCATCGCGTTCGATCTGAGGCGGCAGCCAATCTGTGCAGGGTTTCGCACCGATCATGGAAAAAACGGCCGGTGTTTCTACAACGCGCCGCTCGCGGGTCTGCGTATTTTCGAGCTCGACGGATTCGAGCATCTTATTGCCAGACATCTTCCGAATCTCGGTGTGGGACAGGAGCTCGATGTTTTCGCACGTCTGCACGCGACGAGCGAGATAGCTCGACATGCTTTTCGAAAGATCGTCGCCGCGGATGACCAGCAACACCTTCGCCGCGCCTTCAGAGAGAAACATGGCGGCTTGTCCTGCTGAATTACCGCCGCCCGCAACGATCACAGTCGCGCCCCGACAGAGCTGCCCTTCAAATGCCGTAGCGGCGTAATAAACGCCCGAACCTTCGAACGGCTCGCGACCCTCTGCGTCCAGTCGCCGGTAGTCTGCGCCGGTCGCAATAAGGAGGCATTTCGCCCGCAGGGTCGAGAGGCAACCCTCGATTTGCAGGCTCGCGCGATATTCGTTGCCGTCGTGATAATCGAGCGAAAGTGCCTGGGCGGGCGTGGAAAATTTCGCGCCGAACCGGTAGGCCTGGAGCTGCGCGAGATAAGTCAAATCGCCGCCGTTAATTCCGGTTGGGAAACCGAAAAAGTTTTCGATCAGGGAAGAGGACCCGGCCTGTCCTCCGGGAGCGTAGCTTTCCAGGACGACGGTTTTCAATCCCTCGGATGCCGCGTAGACCGCTGCGGCCAGACCCGCCGGACCAGCGCCAACAATCGTCAAGTCGCAGGTAATCTCGCCTTCGCCCTCGAGAGCTAGGGGCCGAAGCAAACCGGCGACCTGCGCAACTTCGCGCAAGGATGGCCGGCGTAGCGGGGCGCCAGTCACAGTGATGAGCGCGGGCAGATCGCGAGCCGTTAAGTGCAATCGACTGGAAAGCGTCTGGCCCTGCTCGCTTTCGAATTCGATCAGCCGATGCGGAATGCGATTCTTGTCGAGAAAATCATCGAGCTGATGTCCCTCGCGCGAGTCCCGCATCGCGATGATGCGTAGTCCACCGAACTCACGGTCGCGCATCAGCCGCCGCCGACGCATGATTAACGCGTTGACAATGGGGCCGCCCAAACCGGGTAGTTCCGCGAGCGCGCGCCGGATCTCGGCTGCCGGGACTTGCAAAATTTCGGCCTCTTCAGACTTCACGCGCGCTGTGGCCAGCGCGGAGGTGCCTTGCAACATTGCAACATCGCCGATGAAGTCGCGCTCCCTGCCCGTGGCGAGAATTTGTTCCGTGCCTTCCCGGGCTTCGAAGACTTCGGTCTCGCCGCGCAAGATAACGGTCAGCCCGAGATCGCGTTGCCCTGCTTTGAAGATAAACTCTCCGCGCTGCAACGTTCGCCGTTTCCCCAAAGGCTCGAGCAGCGCCAGCTGGCGATCGTTGATTTTAGTAAAGGCGATGCTTTCGGTATCGCGATAAAATTGCTCATCATTACTCTCGTCCGTCATAAGACCAGTTGCGTGAGTGCCGGGTCGGCACCGATCACCTTACGCGCGCATCCGCGATTCGGTCAAAGGGATCGCGACGCTCCACAACACGGGGTCGCTCGACGCGAAACCTTTTGCGTAGAAACGGAAGCTGACGTTTAGTCCAGTATGGCCGGCTACGAGGGCGAGTCCGAACGGATGTGGGACGAGTACGACTGGGAGCGTTTTCTTCAGCAACAGGATCATAAGACCGAGAAGTACATGCAATTGCTGGAACAATATCTCGACGATCCGCAACGCGATCAGATCATCGCCCGAGAAATGGGCTGGACAAAATTGCTTGATGCGAATGATTGGAGCACGGAAGTCGATGCGCTATTAGATGAAAATCCGGCGGAAGAGAGTGCTTCCGACACAGATCAGGCAGCGGCGTCGTTCGACACATTTGAAGACCACAGCCTTTATCGCGCTGCCTTTGCTCTGACGATTTGGATCGATCAACTTTTCGATGAAGATCCTTCACTTCAAAACGAACCGGCCGCAGTGAAACTGGCTACCCATTCAGCCTTGGCCAGCGCAAAACTCGCCGCCGCTCTGAGTGACGATGATGTCGATGAAATCGGGATGACCATTGCGTATTTGAAGCGAGCCCTGAAGGCGATCACGATTTCGATGGACACGGCGGCCCAACTTTTATCCGGAAAGCTGATTAGCGCCACGCAGCATTCGGTGCTGCAACAGCGGCTTTTCCAGGTGCGCGACGGCATCATCACGTTAATGGGTGAATATCGCAGCGAATGGCGTCGCCGTTTCGGCTCCGAAGGCTTTCGGAGTTGAATGAAATAGGGCCGGTTCCGTCCAACCATGCAAACGGAAGCGACTCCGGCTCAGGCCGATGTGTCGGAACTGGATTTGGTGAAGCGGTGCCAGGCCGGTGACACCGAAGCATTCGACGAGCTTGTGACTCGCTACCGAACACGAGTATTCAGCATGATTTATAACATGGTCCACAACGAGCAGGATGCCTGGGACCTGGCTCAAGACAGCTTCGTGAAAGCGTGGA
>CATPAT010000268.1 GCA_955652155.1 uncultured Chthoniobacterales bacterium
AGTCCCCGCACGTCCGTTTATGGAAAAGATTGACGGGCTCACCGGCTTAACCAACAAGATCGCGGCCAGGCTCGCGACTAAGCCCGAGATTTTCATCATTCATCCGGCGGAACTCCGGATTTTGCGATCAATGTCCGATCAGGATCTTCGTGCGTTCGCAGCGGAGAATGGCTGGGGCGTGGTCCGTCGCCTCGGCGGGCGGCAGATTGAATTTTACAACGACGCAAGCGTGCGTGAGAAGACGTAGCTCCTACTGATCAACACGCGGCTGTTTAGTTGATCGTGAAAGTGGCAGTGGCGACCGCGCTATTGCTCAGGCCGTTCTTCACTCCGATTGCCTTGACCGTTTTAGTCCCAGCGCCGCTCAGCGTAATACCGTCGGAAGTATAAAGCGATGAACTCGTAGTCGGAGTGCTTCCGTTAGTCGTGTAGAAGATGGTTGCGCCCGCCGTATTGCAGAAAACGCGCACCACGACTTTTCTCGAAAACGTTCCGCCGTTCGGTGAGAAAAGGGGCGTCGCAACTGTGTTGGCCGGAGTAGGAGTTGGAGTGACCGTCGGCGTTGGTGATGCTGTGGGCGTGGGAGTTGGCGTTGGCGTTACTGTGGGCGTAGGAGTTGGCGTTGCGGTGGGCGTAGGAGTTGGTGTCGGAGTGGCGGTTGGGGTCGGCGTCGGAGTGGCTGAAGGATTGAACGCTTTGTAGGTGTAATAATTCGATACCCATGAATTGTTGACTTGAGAAGCGAGCCTCACGTAAACGGTCCGACCGTCGGCGGGAATATTATTTACCGTGGTCGAGAGCACATGCAGTTGGGACGGGGAATAGTAAATGTCGATGCCGTTCTGCGAACTCCCCAGAGTGAGTGCATAGGCTGTAGCACTACCCGCAGTCCATTGGAAGGTAACGCTCGACGAGTTGAAAGTGGAGCCCGGCGGCGGGTTTAGCATGACGGCTGGGCCTGTCGGCAGTGGTGTAGGCGTCGGCGTCGGTCCACCCAACCCGACGATCAAAATTCCATTGCCAGTTGCGGATTGACCATCTGGATTAGTGATGGTGACGTTTTGATTTCCATTGCCCGCGCCAGTGGTATTCAGATCCAACGTCACGTGCGTCGGATCGACATAGGTGACGGAGTTAACCGTGACACCGCCGGTCACGCTCGCGCCGATCCGTTTTGCAAAGCCTGTTCCAGGATCGAAAAATCCAGATCCTGACGCGGAGCTGCCCGTGACGGTCACCGTCACGGAAGATTGGCCAAGGGCGACGCTCGAATTAACGGACGCTGGGGTAGCTGGCGGCGGCGCGAGTAACTTTGCTACCGCGACAGCGTAACTGTCAGTGTCGTCACAGAACTCCTGGATGGTCCACATCGTCATGTCGTCGTCTGGATCGACACTGGTGAAGGAATAATCTCCCCATCGATGCGGACTGCCGTCGGACGGGTTGTAAGAGGTGCTGCTCGCGGTGAAAAGTGTCGGAGCGTTGACTGTTCCTAGCGCGTCTGTTGCGAGACGCCCTGTCGTAGCCGCGTTAATGCGGAAAGCTGGTCCGGCACTGCTAAATCCAAACGCCGCGTGTCCTTGGCCAGACACCACAACAGACGGAATCCAAAACCACCGAGCAGAAGAAGCGAACTGTGCTGAATCGTAAATGGTCCCGGACTCAACCACTGTCGGTGTTCCTGAGCCGACCGGCACACTCAGTTCGTACCAGCGCACTGCATCGCGATCCTTACTAGGAGATGCGACTCCAGTGGCGTCTACGGCGATGTTATGCGCCGTCCACAACCGGCCGTTGCGAATGTGGGCCGCAAACAACCGGTCATCGAGCGCATCGACCTGTCCGCTCGTTCCGCTGGCGTTGACGTTAATCGGCGGCGCCGTGGCATCAACGGTGATCGCGATGTTTCCAGAAATCGTCGGAGTTCCGCCCGGATTGCTGATTCGACGCAGAACTAGTCTTCCAAAAGTGCTGTCGCTTGGTCCAATGATGTATCCCTCGGCCGCGGCGGGATCGTAGTTGTCGACACCGCGCGGGCTGTCGGGTCCGTCCCCGCCTGTGATAAGCCCGCGGAACGCCGTCACCACGATTGGTCCGCCGTTCAATATCGAACTCTTGCGGACGACAAAAGCGGACGTGCCAGCGAAACAGTTTGATGTGCAGTTGGCGACAAACATGTTCCCCCCGATATAGAGCGCGTTATTGTCTACGCCCAAGGAGTCGTAATCGAGGAATTCTCCGGTACTGCTCGTCTGTCCGATCATGTCCTGCTGGATATAGTAAAAACTCCACACCGTGCTCGCGCTGATGACGCCATTGCTGGCTGCGTCCGACACCGCGATAAGAGCGCGATTCGGTTTGTCGCCAATACTGCTGAACGAACTGCTTGGCACATCGATGATGGCCAGAATCCAGCGCTTGGTCAGCCGGTCGAAACGAATCTGCGGGTCACTGGTAAAATTGACGAAACCTTTCGTCATCACAGAGCTAAAGAACGTGTCCGGATCGGCATTAATCACTCCGTCCGCCACCCCAGTCGTCTTGTTGAATGTCCTTAGCAGGCCGTTAACGAAGACGAAGAATTGGGACGGGCCCACTGCGCCCATCGAATCTGGCGGGAAGGCGTTCGTGTCGTACAGGTGCCCGCCGATGAAGCTGAATCCCACTGTTTGGGCAGTGTGGGGACCAGCCGCGATATCGGTTGATGCAGTCGTACTCGCAGAAACGCTTCGTGCCGGCTTGGGCGGAGTCTGCGGGTTGAAACGAGCTCCCGGATCTTGCGGTCGATTTTCGCGGCCGGGGATCTCAAACTCGCGCTTAATATAAACGTTCTTCCGCGGTCCCTGCGCGGCGGAGTCGGCCATAATATCAGCCGTGCCGCGTTCCACCGCGCGCTCGCCCACTGATTCTTGACCGCGAATCCGCTCCGGCGCGGGACCGGCAATCTGACCAGACCCTGCGCCCACGCAGAGAAAGAACAGAGCACACGGGCCGGCGATACGAAAACGCGATGTTAACATACTGTTCGGGAGGAGCATAAAAGCGCAGCTAGATTGGTGCCGTGGGGAGCAAGAGGGCGGGTGATTATCTCCACCTTTGAACACAACGCAAATCGAATTGTTGCGCTCGAGTTTTTTTTCAGTCGGGCTGGGTCTGACTCGAAAAATACGCCGTCAGCGGACTTGTCGCCGAAGCCGTCCGATGCTTCTCGCCCAAACCAATTTCGTGTGCTTCGCGGCCTGCCTCGATCGCTTTTTTGAATGCTTGCGCCATGCGGACCGGGTCAGACGCGATTGCGATCGCGGTATTCACCAAAACTGCGTCTGCGCCCATTTCCATCGCTTCAGCCGCCTGACTCGGGGCACCCAGACCTGCATCGACAACGACTGGAACAGTCGCCTGCTCGATAATGATTTCAATTTGCGGGCGAGTTTCGATTCCCCGGTTGCTGCCGATCGGCGAGCCGAGCGGCATGACCGTGGCGGTACCGACATCTTGCAAGCGTTTCGCCAGCACCGGATCCGCATTGATGTATGGCAGCACGGTGAATCCCTCTTTTACCAGAGTTTCAGCCGCGGCCAGTGTTTCCACTGGATCCGGCAATAAATAGCGCGGGTCGGGATGAATCTCGAGCTTGATCCAGGTCGGCAAACCGGCACTCGCTGCCAAACGCGCCACCCGTACCGCTTCTTCGGCGTTCCGTGCTCCACTCGTGTTTGGCAAAAGCAGAAATCGTTTCGGATCGATAAAATCCAAAATGTTTGCGAACGGATCATGCTTGCCGGAAAGATCGGCCCGTCGCAAGGCCACGGTCACAATTTCGGTCCCGCTCGCCAACAGCGCGTCCCGCATCAATTCGTTTGAGGCGAACTTTCCGGTACCGACCAGCAATCGCGAGGTGAACTCGCGGTCGGCGATCTTTAGCTTGGAAGGCTTGTCCGACATTCAGGAAACAATAACGAATTTATACGCGCTCGCGAATTTCGCAGCTTCCCTGAATTTGTAGAAGGTGCAGGCTTAGTTCAACGGTACATTAAACGATACAAAACCGGCGGGTACCAAGCCATGCTCAAGAAGGCATTTAAACGCCCGCTGAATTTACATTAATTGGCAGCGAAATACTGACTTTAGACTTTTCGGATCTGTGGCGTCGCTCCAACGGTCTTCAACTCCTCGCCTGCAACACGGAGGTATTCGCCATCGATTTCGAAGCCGACAAACTTCGCAACACGAGATTCTGCGGCGGCAAGTGCAGCGTGTCCGATACCCAGAAAAGGATCCAGCACAGACGATTTGCCATTCTTACCGTGTAGACGAATGCATTGCGCGGCGAGTTCGGTCGGGAAAGTAGCTGGATGAGGGCGATCTTTGGCACGATTCATTATTGTCTTGTAGGGGATGAACCACGTGTTGCCTTTGCATTTTAGATCGTCTCCATTGGTGTGCGACCAACGAGTGATATTTGATTTGTCGGAATAAGGCACTCCGACGGCCTTCCGATCTAATCGTGTATTTCCGTTTGGCGTTAGGTGAAAAACGTATTCGTGACAATCATTCACGAACCGATCCGACTTGATCGGCTTATAATGACCGATTTGCCGCTCAGACCCTTTCTCTGGAACCGCAATTGATTTGATCCAATGGATTGTATTTTGAAGGCGAAAGAGTTTTCGGCGATTAACAATCCGATCGACCAAGAGGTGCGGTAAGAGTGGCGATCTCAATGACCCGCTTACATTCAAAAACAACGAGCCGTCTTCCTTCATGACGTGCCGGATTTGAGATGTCCAAGAATCCGTCCAATTGAGATATTCGTCCCAGTCGCGGGCATCGGCATAGGATCGGTAGCGGACGCCGAGATTGTATGGAGGCGAAGTGACGCAAATATTTATCGATGCCGGACCAACGTGTCTCTGTAAGCCAGTGACACAATCACCCCAAAACAATCTGAATTCAGGCATCCTCTTTTTCATGGCACTGCTACACGTGAAACAGAGCCCTGATTTTCAAGAGTACAAGGGGGAATATTCAGCGCAAGGGATAAGTGAATATATTGTGAATAATGTGTGAATTTCTCTATTCACAATTAGAGGAGGTCGCCGTCCTTTACCGCCGCCGGCGTCGCCGATGCCTGGAATTTTTGCAGAGATCTGACCAGATTTGCTGGCAGCGGCCAAACGCGTTCGAAGATGCGCGGCGCCAGTGGCTTCGCGGTCATGTAGCCGGCAGCAAACATTTCCAGCCGCGCATCCAGATTGTCGATGTAATGCAACGTCATCGATTCCGGCGTGCGCGGTTCCACCGGAGAACCAAATTCCTTTTCGCCATGGTGCGAAGCCACCAAATGCAAAAGGTGGACGCGAACGTCTTCCGATGGCGGCGACAAATTCTTCCACGCCTCCGCATCTTCTGCGCTGAGTTTTCGCCAGAGCGCATTCACAACTTCGATTCCGATCGAAATATGGCCGACCAGTTCGCCCAATTCGTCGTAGCCCATCACGAATCCGTTTTCGGGAAGCGCGTTTTCCCAGAGCTTGCCACTATCGTGGAATAAAATTCCGGCCAACAGAAGATCGGCATTCAATTGCGGATAAAGCGGCGCAACCACCATCGCAACGCGCATCATTTGCGCCGTGTGTTCGACCAATCCGCCGCGCCGAGCGTGGTGATATTTACGCGCCGCTGCCGTGCGTCGAAAACGCTCCTCGAAATCTTTCACAAAGGCGGCGCACAGCGCGCGCAAACGCGGATCGCCGATCGTCGCGATCGCCTCGAGGATGAATTGCCAATCTGCGTTTTGTTTTGCGCGCAGTTCGACCGGGCCTTGCAGCAATTCATTCTTCTCCTGTGGCGTTAGCGGTCGAATGGTCCACTTCTGTGCTTCGAGACCGTACTGCGAATGCGAACTAAATTCGCCGGTCAGTTCGATGAAGCTTTCGTCAGTAAGTGAGCTGCATGCTTTGTAAGCAGGATGATCGCTCCAGACACGCAATGTCATCCGATCACAAGCGTCGGCCAGACTCAGTTCGCAGTACGGCTTTTGTTCACGAGTGAGCTTCGGCGCCGCGGATTCGACCTGGACGTGCACGCGCGCCGATACCGCGCCGCTTTGCGCCGCCCGGCGAATTTCGCTGAGTGTCATCAACTGCATGTCGATCGCGGGGCTTGGCGCAGAGCTTAATCGGTGGCGTTGATCACGCCGCAGGCGATCCGCGCTCCGGAATTGCCGGACGGATCCGTCTTCAGATCATCTTCTTTCTCGTGAACGACAATTGATTTTCCAATGATCGAGTCCGTTCCGCTCAGACTCAGTTTACCTTTCCAATCGAGATGCGCTTTGCCGGACGCATCCGCCTCGATGTTGCCGAGATCGCCCGCGTGATGGTCCGGCGTCATCGGCCCGCCATGATGTTTTTGGGTCGGATTGAAATGGGCGCCGGCCGACGCCGCGTCTGCCGCCGAGCAATCACCTTTTTCATGAATGTGAAAGCCGTGCTTGCCCGGTTTGAGATTTTGAATGTCGGCCACCACTTGGATTTCATCGCCAACTTTGGTGAATGTGACCGTGCCGGTAACCTGACTGCCCGATTTGGACTCCAGTTGCGCCGCTGCTTTCGTGACTTCTTGCGCCTGCGCAAAAAAAGCTATCGCGCAAAACATTGTTATGAAGAGGATCATTTTCATGCGGCAAACGTACCGCCCTTCTCCGGAAAAGAAAACTCTCAATCGAGCAGGCGTTGCTCAATTCCGCCGTAGGCGTCAACACGACGGTCGCGCAAAAAGGGCCAGTGCGTCCGATGCTCGTTCACACGGGCCCAGTCGATTTCGCCAAGCACGATCTCTTCCCGATCGACCGAACCTTTCGCGATGATCTCGCCGTCGGGTCCGCAGGTAAAACTTTGTCCCCAAAATTCAATCCCGTCGCCGCCGGCCGGTGCTACGTGACCGACACGATTCGCCGCCGCCACGTAGCAGCCGTTCGCGATCGCGTGACTTCGCTGAATTGTTTCCCAGGCCGAATGTTGCGCCGCTCCAAATTCTTTTTTCTCGCTCGGATGCCAGCCGATCGCTGTCGGATAAAAAATAATTTCGGCGCCCCGCAATGCCGTCAGCCGGGCCGCTTCGGGATACCATTGGTCCCAGCAAACGCAGACACCAATCTTGCCATGCTTTGTTTCCCACGCCTGAAAACCAAGGTCGCCCGGCGTGAAATAAAACTTCTCGTGATACAACGGATCGTCCGGGATGTGCATCTTGCGATACATGCCGGAGATGTTTCCATCCATACCGATGACCACGGCCGTGTTGTGATAGAGGCCCGCGGCGCGACGCTCAAACAGCGACGCAACGATCACGAC
>CATPAT010000269.1 GCA_955652155.1 uncultured Chthoniobacterales bacterium
ATTATCGGTCTGCTAGAATGATCGACATGGGCGCATTCGATACGATCAAGCAGACTCTCACAGAATTGCCGATCTCGGATATTTTGAAGGCTCGATTGGAATTTGCTTTTGACCAATCGTCGGCTTTTGAACGTCAAGTATCTGAACTTCAAACGAAGATAGGCCAACTTAAGGCGCAGCTTGAGATTGTAACACTCGATCGTGATAACACGCGAAGTGAGTTGCAACGGCTCAAGGATGAACACGCGGAAGAAATACGCATTCATAATATGATTGAATTTCGACGCGGTAAGAGAACTGGCGGCAAATGGATTGCCTTTTGTCCGCAATGCCATATTCCCGCCGACGTAAAAGCTGACTTTGTCAGCTGCCAAAGCCCGAAATGCAAATGGGGTACGCTAGTTCCGTCCAATGACATGCCGTACATAATTTCAGAGCTGTAGCCAAACTGTACCACTACCGACCTGCTTAGTGGAAACCAACGGCACGAACGCTGCTTGATGTCATCTCACATCCCGCATGAAAACAGCCCTCAAAATTTTGACTGTGGATGACAATCCGTCCATCACCGGTTGCATGCCGTTTATTTTTGCACCGCCGCTTTATGAGGTGAGCAGCGCAAATGACGGCGACGATGCACTGGCGAAATTGGATGGAAACCCGAACGGGTACGATGTGATCATCGTAGATCAAAAAATGCCGCATCTAAGCGGCGTGGAATTGGTGCAGGGGATCAGAGAACGAGGAATCACCGGCAAAATCGTTGTTTTATCAGCACATTTGTCGCCGCAAGTTCGCGAAGCCTACCAACAGATGGGTGTGCTCATGGTCATGGACAAGCCGTTCAATGTTGAGGAACTGCGTTCCGTCGTGAATGAGCTTGCGGCCTAAAGCCTAAATGCCGCTGGAAGTAAGCTTTTTTGTGTGCGCAGTTGTGCGTACGTGAACTTCTAACCTTCGGTTATAGCGCGTTGGCCCAACCGCGTGTTTCAAAGGGGAAACGGCCAAATAAACGGGTGTTGGTCGGTCTTGAGTATGGTAATTCAGGAGAGATGCTCTGAATGAAGCATCCCCGTCTCCAGACCGCGCTCGATAAGCGGCAGATACTCATCGAGAAACTCTTGGCGGCTGATAGCATCGGCATCATACAGCCCGATAAGTTCCGTAAGTGCCTCTTTGGTCTTCCCAGTTCCAAGGGTCGGGTCTTCAACCCCAAGCCGCAGATCAAATGCCAGCATGATTGGCGGCGGGTTACCGACCACGTTGCGATAGCATCTTCCGGCAAAATAGATAAGCACATCGGCCAACCTTGGGTCGTGCGGCGTTTCTTCTTCCAAGTCCTTCCAGCCGTGTTTGCAAAAATTAATGACGTAAAACGAGCGGGCTTGGAAGGGTTCTCGCATCGTTTCGAGCCACGTCCGAAACTCCGACGGCTTACCTATTTTCTCACCAAGAGCATCAAAAAGCTCATGCGCATTGGCCGCCAGCATCAGAATCGAAATCGGGTCTGCGTTTTGAAACCAAAGTGAGATTGCCGTCATGAGTTGTGATGTTGCCACAGATTTCTTTGTCAGGGTGATCGCTCTGTCGGGATGCGGCCTTGGTTTTAGGTTCTCGTACTTTCTTGATTTCTTGCGGCTCATGGCTGACTCTCACTACAGATTATGGCAGAGCGTGACACCAATAAGGAAGCTCTCGATCAAGTCGAGGAAGCTCCAGATTCCGATCCAGTCAAAGGCGAGGAACTTCTGGAGTCGCAAGACCTGCAGCGCCAATTACGCGAGGCTACAGAGGCCGAGGCCAAAGAGCGGCTTAAGCACGAGCCACCTTCACCGTAGCCACTTCGCGAGTAGCCGATCTAGCAGTCCAGAGAAGTTGTCTGTCCGCCGCTTGGCTCGCTCGGCGTTTACAATTTCGTTCGGATTCACAAAACACTTGGAACAACGCCAGCGGTTGCAGCAGGCGTTGAGTTTGAACGGTGGACTTTAGAAAAAGTCGTTGAAATGAGCGCCGCTTACTGGCGGCAAAAAGAGGACGCGAAGTTTGAAGATGCCTTCGCGAAACTGGAATGACGGAACTAGAACAACTAAACAGGTTCGATCACTGGAGAATCGAAAAAAAGGGATTCAGCGTTTTCGCGACAGCGGACGAGTATAATTATTTCGTCGAGGCGACTACATACCGGGCTGTTGGCCGGTTACTAAAGGCGCTAATTCGTAATTTACGGCGGTGTTCTCCCAATCGCTGTAAACCGTCAACAGGTCGTGATAAACGATACGAAACGTATTCCGACTCCGGTTTATCGACACCCAAATCGTCCGGTCAGCGTTCGTGTAGAAGTCGTAACGCTCGTCGAAACGACGCGAGTCCTCACGGTCATCTGTCAAAAGCACCGCAGGTTTCCAGCCGCCGACCTGTAAAGGAGAAAGCGAATGTTTCTCGATAAACTGTTGAATGGTCATTTGGCGCCGGAACTTATCAGGTCGCTCATAGAATTTCCATTACCAAACTGGCAGCAACACCAATGTTTCACATGCCCGCAACCGGCGCACTTCCACGCAAGCGAACGTTGATCCGGCGAACTTCCCAACAACTTTAACGCCTTTTGCGCGTCGTCGCGGATTCTTTCCAAGACATTCCTAATTTGATCTGCCGTTTCGGCCATAATGTGAGTTCGAGTTGTTGAGGGCGGGAAAAGCGGATGCGCCGTCGCCGGAAAAATCTGCCCAACCGTGCTGTCATGTTCGAGCGAACATATTCAACCATTGCGAGCGTGTCGAGTGATTTGTGCCCGCAAACGGTGCTTTACCGCCACAGGTTTTGCGGTTTACGATTCATCCAGTTCTGGGGGGAACTAAACGCCGTCTCTCAAATTGACCCAACAGGGTTTTTCGGGAGGCGGCGATCTCCCGCCATGCAGATTGGGCCAAAATCATTCTTTTTGTTTCGAGGGGTGGCCGCCCGTCGATTCTACTTGTGAAGTAAAATTAATATCAGGCATGCCAGTGCAAGAATTGCAGCCGAGCCTGACAGAACGAGCGAGATCGTAACTCTTGCAGTGAGAACCTTTCCCGCTGATACCAAAGCAGATAATTCTGTCGCCGTGTTTTCCAATGCCGTGACAGCTTCCTTCAGGTCTTGCTCAAGCCCTTCAACATACTTTTCCAAAGCGGCGATTTTGGCGTCAGGAGTTGAGTTCGGCTCGATTTGTGGCGGTTTTCGTCTGCCAATTTTAGAAAGCAGCTTCGTCGTTTGGTCGATTAGTACCGGGAGAGCAGCTTTTACGAGCTTGTCCCATGGAATTTTAGTCGCCGCTGTTCTGGCAAGCCTCGCAACCACGGTTCAACTATGCTGGCAGTCTTCGATTTTGATCAAGACGTAAAAGGCAAACATGCCGTCTTCTCGCGAATTGACCGCACAGGGCTTTTCGGGAGGCGGCGATCTTGAGTTGATGATTACAAGTCGCCCTACCCCTTATCGTAGTAAGCCTTTTCGGTCAGCTTCTTTCCATCCGCGCCAGTGATGGTTGTATTTACTACGCGTGATTTCCCATCTGTGCTGACGGTGATAGTACCGGTCATGGCCGTCTTTCCGTCCTTCATCCCGGTGATATGATTCGTGTGGCCGTTCACCTTTTTATAGGTCATCGTGTCGATTAATGGATTGCCTTCTACCTTGTAAGGTTTCCCATCGAACTTGCACTGCACTGTCCAATGGACAGCGTTTCCATCCTTGTCGGTGCCGTCGACCGTCACGTTGATCATCCCGCCTTCTGCTTCGGTGTAAGCTACCGTATGGTTTTTCGTAATGCCGGGAGCGAACTTTGATTTGCTTTCGTTAAGCTTCCAACTACCGATGTGAGGATTGGCCGCGAAAGCAAGCGCCGCTGTGAACCACAGCGCCGCAATTACTAACATTGTGTGGGTTGTTTTCATGCGCCGATTCCGAGCACTTTGCCCCGCCGAATGCAATCCCAAATCGCGTCGATGTTTTTGTCTGAAGTGGCCGCTTTGTGTCGCCGGTATCACACTTAAGGTGGCAGCGCAAATTAAGCGGCGGAATGGTGAGGAGGAATTCCGAGGGCGCAGCGTAGCTGATGAAAATCGACCGGTTTGGTGAGGTAAAAATCACATCCCGCCCGCAGACCGCGCTCCTGTTCCGTGACCGCAGTTCGGCCTGTAACCGCAATTGCTTTTAAGCCGTGAAGTTGTTTTGCTTCGGCCACGAGGTCAAGACCATCTCCATCTGGTAGGTTAAGGTCACTGACTAGCGCATCAAAGCTCATCGTGGCCAATTGACTGCGGGCATCCTTCATGTTCTTGGCGATCACGGTTTGGCAGCCGCATCGACTCAAGAGGGTGGCTAATACCGTTCGGGTATCGCAATGATCTTCGACGACCAGTATACGCATCTTACCACCCCGCTTGGCCAAGGTCTTAATTACACTCCCTTTCGAATGGAGCAACTATTGTGCGCGTATGGTGTCGATCGAAACGCTGCCCCAAACCGGTGATCGCAAATAAATTGCATTTCGCTACGTTTAAAGTCCTGCAGGATGGCGCATTTCGAAGCCGATCCCTTGACGAAGATACCCGTGCCAGCGGGGGCCGGCCCTACCACCGTACCGGAAGTCGGTCGTATCAAGCCGAAGACCAGCAATGATGATGTAGGTGTGTTCGCGTTTTGCGAAGATGGTCATCCACCGGCCGACACCGGCGTCGCCATAGTGCCTAAAATCGCGGGCGACCAATGATGCTTGCAATACGCCAGCGTGGTATAGGGCGAAGGAAACTGCCCCGGAACAATCATAGCCGGGAGCGGAAAAGGAGCGATGGCCGCCGCCGAGCAAGAAGGGCTTTTGACAAATCGTATTGACCGCCCAAATCGCGGATTTGACGCAATCAGGCGCTTTTGATGGAGCATACGCAATCCCGTTCCGTAAAAGAGCAGTGTCGCCGGATATGACAGGGTATCGCAACGCGTCGGCTGCGCCGAGTCTTTCCTTTGCACTCGGGATTCTCTTAAGTTGGACGCTTGATTCGCCGTGATTTTGCAATCGAACGAGCCCGAACTCCACATTTTGTCTCGCAACGCCTTGCGCAAAAATGGGATGAGCGTCCGATAGCACGAAAGTGCAGAAAACAGCGATGGTCTCCAAGCCTTTCATTAGCTGGTGAACGCGGAGTCTAATCAGCTTGGATCAAAAATGTCGATTCAACTCGCTAGCGCGACTGATACCTAAAAGCGACGGACAATCCTATGAAGCCGCCGTGGACGGCGACGGTGAGCGCCTACAACAATCTTATTGCGCTCAGTAGGCGAAATTGGTAGAACGCGTTTTACCTATGAAAAAAGTCACTCTTATTCTCGGCCTGATTACTTTGGCGGCGAGGGCTTGGGCTTATGACGTCGAGTCCGCAGAAGAGCGGCGCGCTGAGGAACAGATGTATCAGCGTCCGGGAGCGAACAATATTCGTTGGGAAGGCCCGTACGCCGGGATCGAAGGGAACTACACGCGCAGCAGTGCTGATTTCTCGCTGATGCCGACGGGTCGGTGGAATGACTTCCGCGATCTCAGCTTTGAATTATCGGAACGGGGCTGGCATGAATTTGATCGGGATGGAGGTGGGATCGGCGGTTATGCCGGATACAATTTCATGCTCTGCGAGCACTTCCTATTTGGACTGGAAGTCGAAGGCCGTCGCGTTTGGGGCCTAAACGACCGTTTCGAGACTGGAGACTTTGATTTTAATGAGGACGGAATGTTCGATATTCACTCAAGGATTAAGACGCCGTATCTGGTGACCTTTGGCCCCCGAGTGGGATATAGTTTGGGCAATTTCCTACCGTATGCGCGTGGCGGGCTGGCGTTTGGGGAGGTGGATGCCCATCAAGGAATCCTAACCAGCAATTTCGGAGGAAATACGAGCGCAAAAGAAAGCAGCAACCAAGTGGGATGGTGTGTCGGAGGCGGTCTCGAGTACGCGCTTACCGATCACTGGCGACTGAGAGTTGAGTATCAATACACTGATCTGGGCACGGTAGATTTTAGCGGTTGGGGCCATCCCGATTCGTTTCGTGGCTTTACTAGCTGGAATTCGGTGCAGGTCACTCAACACAGCGGGACGTTCGGTCTCGCCTACAGCTTTCACTAGGTCCTCGAGCGCCGCCGCTCGGCTGGTCGTATTCGTTGGTCTCCACCTTCGAACGGGCGGCGCATCACCGCTAGCGCGGCACATTCATCGGCCAAACCAGATTTTTTGTGTGCGCATTTGTGCGTACGACCACTTCCAAGCGGCAATGATACGAGGGAAAAGGGGATTTTCTGCGTAGGTTCGAGTCCTAGCGAGGCAGAGATTTGCCGATTCTTGCTCTAGGATGTCAGCGAGCTCCACATTGCGCCAAGGCTTGTCAAATTTTGAACCATTTGCCCTGGGGGCAACGTTGTTGGGCCAAGAGTGTCAGGTTGAGATTCGCCGCTACCCGCAGCGCCTGAATTTAGTGTGAGGTTTGTGCGTTCTGTTCGGCCGTCGACTTAACGTTTTCGTCACGCTCAACGCGCACGATTAGAATGAATTCATTTTGTCCTCCTTGAGATGGCTCGATCCGAACAGTCCCCTTCCATGCTTTTCCGTCTTCGCCGCTAAACTCCCAGAGGCTCTGTCGAAGATTTCGGGGTTCATTTTTTGTGCGAACCCACTTGGATCGTGATGGCCCGAACGTTGTCCTGTTAGTTTCGATGGTGCTGTTGATGCTTTGGAGAAGCTCAGCTTCTGAAGACTCGGTTTTTACGAGCCATTTGTTTTCCCAGTGATCGAGATTGCCTTCGCGAGCGAGCGGTTTCCAACCTCCAGGGAGGAACTTCACATCGAAGTCGAACTGCATATATTTATCCGCAAGAGCTGCGCGGACAAATCGTGATTCCGGATCCCAATTGTATTCCATACCCAAGGCAGCCATTTGGGCAGTGCCTTTGCCAAAAAATCTCTCGATGATGTGCAATGAGCAGTCGATTCCCGAGGAAAGGCCTGCCGCGGTTACAATCGCTCCGTTATCGACATAACGTTTATTTTCCACGACCTTCGCTTTGGGTGCTGCTTCTCTGAGCTTAGAGATCAACCCAAATGTCGTGGTCGCCTCTAGTCCGTCAAGCAACCCGGCTTTGGCTAGAAAAAAGGCTCCGTTGCACACGGACATCGTCACCGTCGCACTCTTGGCGTTGTCTCGGACCCACTTGACGACATTCTGATCATTTAATTGCTTTTGAATGTTTCCGCCGGGGACAACAAGCACATCCGGTTTCGGCGAATTCGCAAAGCTGTACGTAGGGTTCACGCTCATTCCCATCTCCGTTGTGATTGATTCTGGTCTGGGTGCCACCGTGTAGATGTTAAACAGAGGCTCTTCATTGTCGTAGGCGTGACCAAAAGTCTCGTAGGGACCGGTATAGTCAATGATCTGCACCCCGTCGAAAATGAGGATGGCTAGCTTTAGAGGTCGTGGCGGGCCATTCTGCGGTAGACCCGGAGCTGCATTCTTTGAATTTGTTATCTCGGCATTCAAGAGGCTACCTACAGCCAGACTGGATAACACAAGTAAGTGAATTCTTTTCATAGGTTTTTTAATTCGAAGGCCTCAGTTACGATCAGCACAACCGGAAGTAGAATGGCGCATTCCCAAGATAGTCCGTTAGGACGACAAAGCGTCCTTTCGGGACAAGCCTGCTGGCCAGCGGACGGGGCTCTCCGCTAGGCAAAAGATTGGACCTTTGCGGACCGAATATAGGATGGTACGGATATGCCTAGACGCAGCCGAGGATCAGAAAACGGCTTCAGAGCCACCAGCGAAAGAGGCACTTCACCAGCCCAAACCGGCAAACTGTAATCGGCTTCTTCGTCAACAGGCGGCCCCCTTCGGATTTTTGCCGAAGCCTCTCTTAGCGGAAGACGCAAGACCAAAGTTTGTTGCAGTTCAATCTTGTTCGGTCTACGGACATCTGCCCATCGTCCCGGCAGAATGTGCTCCGAGATCGTTCGCAGAGCACTCAACTTCTGCCTTGGGCTCTTCACAACAGCAGCGACACCGAATATGACCACGGATCTATAGTTCATCGAGTGATGAAACGCGGAGCGCGCCAGGACGAGGCCGTCGAGTAGGGTAACCGTTACGCATATCGGAGTACGGTTTGCCAATGCGCGAAGCATGCGGCTCGCGACCGAGCCGTGCAGGTAGAGTACGTCACCACTTCGTCCATAAGCCGTAGGAATAACTACTGGGTGATCTGAATCGATAAAGCCTACGTGGCAAATGAATGCCTCATCCAAAATCTGATAGATGACGCGACGTTCATAAAAGGCCCGCTTGGGCAAACGCTTCAATCTGGTCCGCTTGGTTGGGGTGAATCGTTCGCTCGTTTTGGCCTGCATAGGATCAGTTCGGAGCTGCAGATGTGTACGGGTTATATTGTTGATTGGAAGAAGCCAATTCTCTTCACTAGATTGTCTTGGACGTCAATCGGGGTCTGGCACGGCCGACATCTATTCCCGAGTATTTTACTGAACGTTGCTGCGTTTATCGCGCGCGCGTGAGAACGATTTCTAGGTCCACCCTTTGAGACATTTCCTTTGGGCTTCTCATGCTGTAGTGCGTATAAACAATTTTATTCGGATCCTTTAGACTGAAAATCGCTCGCACCGTTTCATCATTGACGCCATCCTCAAGGGGGAATATAAGCGCTGGTTTTGAACTCACTCGCCGGATCATCGTACTCTCCTGTCTCGGTAACCCGCTCGGAAGCCCATCGGTTGTAGAAGTAGGTTATCTCGTATTGATTCGCTTTGGAGTTGAATGTGATGTACCAGAAAACTTTGGCGCTCCTATGTGGAGTGTCTCAGCCTCGTCAGCAGGCACGGTAAGCGTGGTGCAAGTCAGCACGGCGGAACCAAGGACGTTCAACAGCAATCTTGTTTTCATTTGGGCACTCCTAAGCGACAGCCCAGGGGAAAAGCAACGACAACGATCCGACGACTTCGGACGTGTCTTTGAGACAGAAACCGCAACCTCCTCACTAAAAGAGATTTATAGTAGCGCCGCGGCGGATTGTTCTACGTGAGATCTTGCAATGCCGCAACCCTGCCGGTTACGTTGACCAATCAAGATGATCGCTAGCAGATTGCGTGACTTGGCAAATATCGGCGTCGACCAGATGGGCACGCTCGCCGATCGGGCTGAGAACAAGATGCTGCTTCGGCTAGAAAATCTGGATACTGACTTGCGGCCGCCGGCGGGCGTTGTTGAGGCAACAAGACAAGAGGTCGAGCTTGATAGAGCAAATAGCTATCTGCCGTTTCTTGGTTCCAACGAA
>CATPAT010000270.1 GCA_955652155.1 uncultured Chthoniobacterales bacterium
ACCAAAGCCCAGCTAATTTATCACTCCCAGGGGCTGGAAGGTTTGCGGGCGGAGAGTGAACAGGAAATGGACCGCATCGTTGAATTCATCGAAGGGGCGTGCGCGAAAGAGCCGAAGTTCAATTATCAGCGCAACACGATTTATCTTCGTTTTTGTCATGCCGAGTATCATAAAGGCGCAGCGTTGGCCGAGCTGGCGCGTTTGATCGGCGTCCCGCGCGAGAACATTTTCGCTGCCGGCGATCATCATAACGATATCTCAATGCTCAACGGCCAGGTCGCGGCCATGCCGGCCTGCCCGGCCAACGCGATCGAGGAAGTGAAGGCCGCGGTGCGCGAAGCCGGTGGCTATGTGGCGAAGCGGGAACATGGGGCGGGCGTTCGCGAAGCGCTTTTACATTTCCTCAACGGAAATACGTTGAATCGTTGAAGAGTTAAAACGTTCAAGCGGAGTACGGCTTTCCGCCGCTTTCACCGCTTTAACGTTTCAACCCCTGCCACCGCCAGCGCAATCGGCGCGTCGGCTTCCACCTTTCCGGCGAAGCGATTCGTCATGTAAGTCAGGAGCAAGACCCAAAACGAAAGCGCGAGTCCGAACAATGGAAATTGCAACGCGAGCGGTAGCGAATAGATGATCGCCATTAACGGAATCCAAACGGCCCAGGTCGCGAGCAGTGTCGGAAATATTTTGTCGCGATAATGCCGGCAGGCGAAAAGATCGCGCACCGGCTGCATTGAGATTCCGTTGTTCTTCCATTCGTAGGTCAGCACACCGAAGGGCGCTGCGAACAGAACGTTATAGCCGAATTGGTCGATACAGATTTTGCCGAGGACTACCGGGACCGTCGCGACATCGCCCAACCAATTAGCTTCCGTGCGGTAGAGAAGATCGACCAGTGATCCGTCGAATCCCCAAACCGGAATCGTAAAAGCCAGATTGCGAAGATTTCCTATTTGGGGACGGCCACGCTGAAAAAACAGGACGAGAAAAATTTCCGGAAGAATAGCGCCGGCAAAAACCGAGGCGCAAACGACAAACATCAAACCGTGGGCGCGTTTGAATTCGGCGAGGTTACGCAAGGCGTCAGCGATTGTTGAGTTCGAGTAAAACGAGATTGCGAGTGCGAGCATGAGCGCCTGAATAATGAGCGCCGGTTTCGCATTCGCCCGCGCCGCCTCCCAACCGATCATGAGCGGCGTGCGGGATTTGGGCATGGCGGCAGATACTTCCAAGCAAAGCCCGGGTTCAAGATTTTTCCGACATCCGGCGTGAGATCACGGTTGACAGCGATCGGTTTCTTCCCACACTCCGCCGATGTTTTTCTCCAAATACGTTCGTTGCGGCTTAATTCTGCCTGTTATTGCTCTTGTCAGCTGTGCCAGCCAACAACCCTTGAGCTCGGTCGATCGCAACAGGTTCAAGACCATTGCGCTGAATCCCGACATAAAGGCCCCCGAGCACTACGTTTATCGCGATGTCGCGGGCAAGCGCGCGAGGGCAATCGGGAACAATCCGTTTTTGGGTATAGTCGGACCGCTTGTCGGAGCCGCAATCGGTGCGAGCTCGGAAGCGCCGGGCTTCAAACGTTTCGATGCTGCCGCTTCAAAGAAGCCGGTGGACATACGCTCTCTTGTTCGACGCAACATGGAGACCGCGTTACGAAACGCCGAGTTCTTTAAACTTACCAATTCGAACGCGGACATGACTCTAAATATTCAGATTCTCGCTTATGGCGTTGCGCCCATTCATGAACATCAACTTGGCGGCGTGATTACTGCCAAAGCCACGCTCGTCGGGGGCGACGGAAAGATAATCTGGAAGAAGGACGATTGGGGCGCCAGTAACACCACAGCAATGTTGGAAGACTTGGAAAAGAATCCGAGCCTTTGGCCGCAAATGGCGAACGAAGCTGCAGAGGCAGTCGCGCGGAAAGTGATTCTCGTCACGAGTAAAACCGAGCGAACCGTTTCGCCGACCACTTTATGAGACGGAGCATTTGCCTCACCGTCTACGCCGCAGTCGCAGCAATCATTACTTTCGCACGCTGCGCCTCGGCTGAGCCACGGCCAGACGGAGTTTCGCGTTTCATTCACTTCTCGGTCATCGCCGTTTATCCAAAAAGCTTCGACATCATCGCCAGCGCCCAGTGGTCGATCTACGGGCATTTCGGAATAGCGGAACTGAAGGAAGCTTGGCATAAAAAGGCCCTACAACTTGCCAACGGACGAAAGTTCAAAAGCTCAGCATTAGTGGTTCATGACGGCGAAGACAGCACCGGCGGCTGGGCGATAGGATTTCGCAGCGTATCAGGGACAATTACGCTGATCGATTAGCAAACACCGGCATCGCCGAAATCACCACTTCACGCTGGCGTTCGGACCTGCGCCAGCCCCTGGCTGAAGACGGCTCTCCTCGGCAGATTTTGTTTCGCCTGGGACTGGAGCGCCAGTGGTGGTGGTCGAGCTAGTCGACACGCAACCGCCGAATCCGCAAATGGCAGCCGTGAGAATGGCTAACATCAAAAGATATCTCATTCGGATCGGAACCTAACCAGCACAGCGTTTTTCTCCACCAAAATTGTGTGCCCTCCGCAAGATTGCTGGCAACGACGAACGCCGTAACCTTCCTCGTGGCCACGAACGCAAAAATCGACATCAGGTCGCTCCAGTTTCAGGAACTCGAGGATAAGGTCCGCGAATTCCGTGAGCCACTTTACCGGGCGCTGCAAATCGCAGACTGGCTCTACCAAAAGCGCGTTCAGTCGTTCGATGAAATGACCGATTTACCGCAGGAATTTCGAAGCCGCCTCGCGGAGCAGTTCGACTTTAGCAAGAGCGAGATTGTCCGGGTACTCGGTTCGCACGATACAACCCGCAAATTTCTCCTTCGCTTAAATGACGAAAGCTTAATCGAAACCGTTTTAATTCCGGCGTCGCCGGCGCTCTACGGATCGCGCTCGGACCGACGGACGATCTGCGTTTCCACGCAAGTCGGCTGCGCTTATGGCTGTAAATTTTGCGCAAGCGGCCTCGAGGGATTCAGCCGCAATCTCAAGCCGAACGAAATTGTCGATCAAATCGTCGCGGTCGAGCGCGAGACTGGAGAAAAGATCGACAACATCGTGTTCATGGGAATGGGCGAGCCGCTGGCAAATTTCGAGAACGTGATGCGCGCGATTCGGATCATCAACGCGCCGTGGGGACTCGGGATCGGCGCGCGACACATCACGGTCTCGACTAGTGGACTTGCGCCCCAGATTCGAAAGCTTGCCGATGAACCATTACAAATCCGGCTCGCCATTTCCTTGCATGGCGCGACCGACGCGGTGCGTAATCAGATCATGCCGATCAACCGCCGTTACAATGTCGAGACGTTGCTGGCGGCCTGCGACTATTACGTCTCGCGGAAAAAGCAACGGCTTACCTTCGAATACATTTTGATCGCGGGCGTGAATGATTTCGATGAGCAAGCGCGCGCGCTGGCTCGCCACGCCAAACGGCTTTCCGCAAAACTGAATCTGATCCCCTACAACACCGTGCACGGTTTGGTCTGGTCGCGCCCCGCGCAAGATCGACAGGAAAAGTTTTTGTCGATCTTACGCGAACGTGGAGTCGGGGCGACATTGCGACGCGAGAAAGGCCACGACATCGATGCGGCCTGCGGACAGTTGCGTTTACAAACGAAACGCGAGCTGGAAACCGCAAGTTCGTAAATCGCGGAAAATTTTTGCGCATCAGGCCAAGCTGGCGTTTAGTTCGATTATGTCCGACTTCCA
>CATPAT010000271.1 GCA_955652155.1 uncultured Chthoniobacterales bacterium
ATTGTCGACTTTAACTTCGATTCCAAGCGGCTTCGCGCGGGTGCGAACGACTTCGATTGTTTCCGGGTGGCAATTCTCGGCAGCCAGGAAAGCTTTTCTCTCAGGAACAGCAGCATGACAAAGCGTCATCGCTTCGGCGGCGGCGGTGGCTTCGTCGAGCATCGACGCGTTGGCAATATCGAGCTTGGTAAGATCGACAATCATCGTCTGGAAATTGAGGAGCGCCTCAAGGCGACCTTGCGCGAGCTCGGCTTGATACGGTGTGTAAGCGGTGTACCAGCCAGGATTTTCGAGGATGTTCCGCTGAATCACGGGCGGTGTGATGCAATCAGAGTAGCCCGCACCGAGAAAAGATTTCGCGATTTTGTTTTTCTTTGAGATCGCGCGCAATTCGGCCAGCGCTTCGTTTTCCGACTTCGCTTCCGGTAAATTTAATTCTCGGTCCAACCGGATGTTCTTTGGAACGGTCGCATCGATCAGCGCGTCGAGATTTTCAAAGCCAAGCGAACGCAACATCTCCGTAGTCTCGTTTTCATTCGGACCGATATGCCGGCGCGCAAAGTCGGGACCGGTTTGGTGATGGTCCATGTCGATCTTGCGTTCGCGCGCGTGCATGATTGACGGTATGGAACGTGAACGTGCATTCAAGCAGGTAGGGGCGATTGACCTCAATCGGTCCGAGCCGGACGGGCGTTTTGCGGTTCGGTCAACCGCTCCTACCACCTATTTTGCGTCGTAGGTTTCGACGCCGTGGGCTTTCAAGTGTGCGCGAAGGTGCGCGAAATGCTCGTGGTTCCGCGTTTCAACGGTGCAGAGCACATTCACGGTTGAAACATCCGAGCTGGCAAACGCGCGGTCGTGCACGACTTCTTTAATACTCGCGCCGGTCGCCGCGATTTGTTTGGCCAGATCGGCCAGTCCGCCGGGACGATCGCTGATCACGGCGGTAAATCGCGATAAACGGCCGTCCGCGACCAGACCGCGCTCGATCACGCGGCTGAGAATGTTCGGATCGATGTTGCCGCCGCATAACAGGAGAACGACCCGTTTCTGGGCGAGCTCCGGCAATTTTCCGGAAAGGGCCGCTGCCAGGGGCGTCGCCGCCGCGCCTTCCACGACCGTTTTTTCCAGCTCGATCAATCGCAAAATCCCGATCGCGACTTGTTCCTCAGTGACCGTGATTGTTTGATCGACATGTTCGCGCGCGATCGCGAACGCGTTCGGGCCAACTTGCGGGATAGCGAGTCCATCGGCGAGCGTTGGATGCAACGCGATCCTGGTTGGTTTGCCCGCTTCGAGCGCCGCGGAAAAACTGGCGACGGTCTCTGCTTCCACCGCAATGATTTTTGTTTGCGGCCGCAAATTTTTGACCGCCAGTGAAACCCCGGCGATCAAGCCGGCGCCGCCAACGGGAACAATGACCGCATCGAGATCTTCCACCTGATCGACAATCTCTATGCCCATCGTGCCCTGGCCGGCGATGATGGCGGGATCGTCGTAGCCGTCGATGTAAGCGAGGCCTTTTTCAGTTGCGATTTCATGCGCGTGCGCTTTTGCCTCCGCGAAATCCTTGCCGTGCAAAACAACATTCGCGCCCAGTTTCTGGCAATTGCTTACTTTGATGAGCGGCGCGTATTGGGGCATGACCACTGTCGCCGGAATGCCGAGCAGTTCTCCTTGATACGCGAGCGCCTGAGCGTGGTTGCCGGCGGAAGCAGCGATCACGCCCCGTTTTTTTTGATCGGCTGAAAGCTGGGCGAGCGCGTTCCGGGCGCCGCGTTCTTTAAAACTTCCGGTGCGCTGCAAGTTGTCGAGCTTGCAGAAAATTTGCATGCCGGTGATTTCGCTGAGCGGAATCGATGGAAGACAGGGAGAATAAAAAACGGCGCCGGCAATGCGATCGCGCGCGGCCTGGATCTCTTTGAACGTGATCACGCGCTTACAGCTTCGGGCAAGATTCTGCCTTCGCCAAGCTATGGCGGACAAGCGACCACGGACAATTTATAGAGACATCGCGCTGCGATGTCCGGACGCCGCACCGCGACGCGACGTCCCTACCCGTCTAGCGCTTCTCGAACTTTGGTGGCGAGTTGCTCTGAATCGAATGGCTTTGCCAGGAAAAACATTTCCGGCTCGCATCGATCGCTCGGTTGAAGCGATTCTTCGAGATATCCGGAGATGAAAAGAACTTTGATTTTGGGGTGAGCCGCGCGCAGTGAATCGGCAAAACGGCGTCCGCTCATTTCTGGCATGATCAGATCGGTCAGAAGAAGGTCGATCTTTTGTCCACGGTTTTCGCTGAGTAAACGCCGTGCATCGGCGCCATTGGCTGCTTCCATGACTTGATAGCCAAGACCGCGAAGTGTGCGCACCGAAATGTGGCGGACGCTAATGTCATCTTCGAGAACGAGAATGGTTTCGGTGCCGCCGCGCGGTTTCCTGTTATTTGGCTTTTTGTATGAAGGCGGAGGCGGCGCCGGGACGCGGGGGAGATAAATTTGGACAACAGTACCTTTGCCTAGATCGCTCTCGACCCGGAGATGTCCGCCGCTCTGATGGGCGATGCCATAACAAGTAGCGAGACCAAGGCCGCTTCTATCTTGATCGGCCTTAGTCGTGAAAAATGGTTCGAAGAGATGGGCTTTGACCTCTTCACTCATTCCAATTCCGTTGTCGGCGATCTTGATCAAAACATAGTGGCCAGGAACAAAGTCGCCGCAAAGGAACGGCGATTGTGTTTCCTTGGTGAGATCGACAATCGCGGTCTCGAGTGTGAGCTGGCCGCCTTTGGGCATTGCGTCGCGCGCGTTCACCGCA
>CATPAT010000272.1 GCA_955652155.1 uncultured Chthoniobacterales bacterium
ATCGTACAATGCTTTCGCTCGAGATCGGTCTTCTTTCCCGCTGTTGCTTCGGCGGCGAGCGTTTTGAACGTCTCGTTCGCCGGCACCAACTTTTCCGGCCGCAGATAACGAGAAATGTCTTCGCCGCCGGCGGGGTAAGCGGATTTTTCCTGCCGCACGACCCGGTATCGCAGCTCAATCGTCTTGCCGCTGTCGGCGGGCTGCGGATGGATCACGCAGATGTCGTTGCCGTAATCGCGGTCCTGCACCTTCTCCCACTTGATTAAGATGCTTATTTCTTCCTGAGTGACCGTCTGGAACGCGTCCGTCTTCGCCAGCCGTATCCAGACGCGGGCCTCGCCTTTGATCTCCGGCAACTTGACCCGATAGACGAATTCAAACTGATCGGAGCCTTGGTTGATGCCAGGCTCATCGCCGGCGCGCAGCGCAAGCGCGCCGGCTAGAAAAAGCACGGAGACGATCCCAAGCCGTATAACAATCTGTGCTGCTGCTCCGCGGCGGTTATTCATTCGTCACTTTGCTGAGACTTTTTTCCACTTTCCGTTCTCTTCTTTCCAATTGTAGAGCGGTTTGCCCTCCACCTTATGGACCGTAGTCTCAGTGACTTTCATTTTGCCCGGCTGGCCCGTCAGAAAGAAATCAATGTCATAGGTCTTGCCGTCCGTGGCTTTCATATCGACGCAGGCGAAGTATTTCCCTCCGCCGAGATCGGAAAGCCGGTCTTCGTGAACTTTTACCAGATCGAGCGCCAGGTCTTTGCCTTCGTGCTTCGCATGAAACTTCTTATCGCTCGCCTTTTTGCTTTCAGTGTCGATGTGTTTTTTGATCCCGGCAGAAATATCTGCCATAGCTACTGCCTTCGTCGCACCCGTTTCTTTCTTAGGATGCTCGGCACCCTTCTTCGGATGCTCCGGATGCTCTTGCGCCCTGACCGGTAGTGCCGGCGTCAGCCAAAGAGCTACTGCTGCTGCCATAATGATTCGTGTAAACATAATGGATTAATTCCTCCTTGTTTCGCTTCGCTTGCTCATCATTCTGTGATCTCTGTGTAAAAGTGTGTCAGCCAAATAACTCTTGAACTCATTTGAAAATGTTGTCGAATAGCAGATTTGCCTTGCTGTAATTGCGGCCGTGCGGGCCCTGATCATTTAATCCCCAGTTGTAGGGAATGTGTTTTATTTCGTAATTGCCGCTGGCGACGAATTCGCGGACTGATTGCGGCGCGTAGCGGCCGAGAATTTTCGGCACTCCGCCGGCTTTATCGAAGTCTTGCTTGAACCACTTGAAGATGCTCGAGATTTCCACCTTTTTTTCGTTAGGCGGAAAGCGATTCAGATCTTCGCGCGCGAGCCATGCGCGAAAGGCGTGATCGTCCTGCTCTTCGAATTTTTCCGGTATGTAAGCAGAGCGCTGGAGCGGCGGGCAACTGCGCGCTGCGCAGACCAGCACCGAGTGCGCGCGGTAGCCGATCAACGGACGCAGCGTGCCGTGCTCGATGTCATTGAATGAAACCTTGCGACCACCGATTTCGTTGCGCTTCGCCGTGAATGAATCTTTCAGCGCCCACACGCTCTCCGTCGGATAATTCGAGAGAATCCAGCGCAGCATGAAGGCGTTGTAAGCGTTCGCGAGCGCGGCGGCCTTCTCGTTGCCTTCCGCGGGATTGTCGATGTTAGGCGCAAATTGCTTGAGATAATCATCGAGTACGGAAAGGTCCCCCTGGTTCTGTTTCCATGCGCCGTAGTTCACGAGTCCTTGATCGTTCACATATGTTTTCAGCAGCCGATCATAATCATCGTGCTTAATGCCGGCGCGAACACCGACATTTTCGCCGGATTGATTTCCCTGCCCGCGCGCAACGGCGCCGGCTGAAATAATCAGCGCGATAACGAGAAGAAGAATGACGATTTTGTTCATAGATTTTATTTTGGCGAATTGACCAACGCCCAAACGTAACCGTCAGGGTCGGCCACAAAAGCTTCCGTTCCCCAATCGTATCTCCGCGGTTCCTGCGCGACTTTGTATCCGGCTTTTCGCGCTCGCTCGATCGCAGCCGTAACATCGACAACTGCAAAGTGTGGATACATTCCCCAACCCGGCCGGGCGTTTGTCGGACGCTTCTCGTCCCAATCCCAGTGCGTCGCGGAAAGAAAAACGCCCACGTTCCCCGATTGTAGCATCGCAAAATCCTTGCTCTGTGATTTGACCTCCAGGCCTAACAAGTCGTGGTAAAACACGATCGATTTTTTCAGGTCCGCCACTTCCAACAGAATGTGATCGACCTTCGGCGGCGATGATTGCTGGGCTCGCGCGACAAGCACAAGGGACAGAATAGCCGCGCAAACGGCGAATCTCTTTCCGCGTTTTAGATTCCGTTCCATCGACAATTACAGCAGGTAAGACCGCAATTGATCGGGTGGACCCTCCAGCGCGAGCATGTAAACGGTGGTGCCATCGCGCCATGTTGCCGTCGCCCAGTTTCCCTGCCGAACAAATTTTGTTTCGCTTTTGCCCGCCTGGTTAAATGGCGCGGATGCATTCGTCATCACAAGATGGATGAGCCCGCCATCCGTGCGCTGAAAACAAATCACCGACACCGGTTGTCCCTGCCAGAAAAATGTCTTGCAACCGAGGCTCTCCAATCGTTCGAGATTTTGCGGCAGCTTTTGCGCAGCCGACGCGCGGTTCGCGTGCAACCACGCGACGAGCGAGCCCGCGTTGTGCGATTGCGCGTCGAACTTCGACTCACCCTCAACGAGGGCCGAAACCTGACTGAGCGCATTCGTTTGCCATGCGGCCAGGCGTGGTTTCGCCGCTTCGCGTAGCACTAAGGAGCCCGCGATCGCCGCCAGAACCAATGCCGCCGCGATCGCCCACCTGACAAACGGTTTTGTCCAGGGAGAAGGACGGCTCACTTTGCCGCCAGCCAGAATGCTTTCGCGAAGTCCCGCCGGCACTTCGACAGCCGACAGCTTTTCCGTCACAGTTCTGTCGAACGCAACGGAATCGTTGAACCAACGCTCTAGCAAGGGATCGCGGCGCGCTTGCGCGAGCGCTTCGTAAAATTGTGGATCGGCTGCATCCTGGCCGCCCGGCCGGTAGGCGCTTAAAATAAATCTCGCTTCGCGATTATCCATGACTGCTTGTTCCTTTCTCCTCTGCAATAGGAATGATTTTTCGTGCCGCGGCTTCCTCCTTACTCACCAATCGCTGCCGCAGTTGCGCTTTGCCGCGCGACAATCGTGACATCACTGTGCCGATCGGAATCTCAAGCGCGTCGGCCATCTCCTGATACGAAAACTGCTCGAGATAAAAAAGAGCGAGCACTGCACGAAACGGTTCCTCCAGGTCGCGCAACGCTTCCACTACCGCCGCGCTGTCGACCTCGTTCATGTTCGGTGAGATCGACATGTCGTCTTCGCTCAGCTCCTCAAGTTCAACGTGTGGAAAACGGACTTCGTGCCGGCGTCTGTTCAGAAATTCGCGATAGAGCGTGGTAAACAACCACGACTTCGCTTTGGTTCGGTCGCGCAGTTGATGTCCCTTCAACGCCCAGAGGAAAAACGTTTGCTGCGTCAAGTCGGCAGCTTCTGCTTCCGATTTTGCCAAAGTGAGACCGAAACGAAACAGCGGCACATAATGTTGATCCACTAACTGCTGGAAATCGATCGCGCTCATACGGAAACGGCCCGCCTAGGACCAAAATAAAGTCTCGCCACGGCTTGCAAAATGCCGAATCCGGCGCAGACCGCGCCCAGAATGTTGCCCGAAATCTTGGAGCGCCCGCCCTGACGCGGCCGATATCGCACCGGGACTTCCCTGATGCGCAAGTGCGCCTCGACTGCCCGGATCTGCATGACAACGTTCCAGCCAAAACCACGATCACGCATATCGATCGTCTCAAGCGCTTCGCGGCGGATGAGCCGCAGCGGCCCAAAATCAGCAAAACGAAATCCCCAGCCGCGCTCGATCAGTTTGCTGACGAGCTGATTTCCGAAACGCTGCACGTGCGGCATCGCTTCACGTCCGCTCTTTGTGGCGAATCGATTGCCCAAAACCAAGTCGGCGTCCTCCGCGGCTGCGAGGATTAGATCGACATCGTCCAGATTATCACTGCCATCCGCGTCGCAAAAAAGAATCCAGGCGACGCCGCGCGGAATGTTCTCCAATCCGCGTCTACATGCTCGTCCATATCCGCACCGCGGTTCGCTCAATACTTCCGCTCCGGCGCCGCGAGCGCATTCCGCGGTTGCGTCCGAGCTGCCGTTATCGATGACTCGAATCCCGGAGAAGCCCTGCCGCCGCAGGTTTCGAACGACATCGGCGACCGTTTCTTCCTCGTTTAATGCGGGAATGACGACGAGGCACGAGCCGCACAACGCGTCGATATGCGTTCCGCCGCGAATTTGTCGTTCTCCGAGCGTGGCAATCACGATGGTGAGAGTCGCAAGTGGCCCCTGTATTCCGAAGTGTCGAGTGCTCTGGGCCTAACCGACTCACGTAGGCGTTGGTACTCGCTCCACGCAAAGCCGCAGATCAACGGCAGCCAGATCATTCCATCCTGGAGAAACAGCAGTCCCCACCCGTTCTGCGGTGCTCCTGGCAGATCCGAAATTCCAAAATATGCGAACGCCGACAAGCTGACGGCAATCGGACCGGCGTTTCGCGTTGCGACGGCGAATGGAATTAGCCAGGTAAAGTACCACGCGTGCACCATCGGCGAGAGGACAAGCAGCGCGAGCAGCCAGCGCTCGCAAAACAAGGTGATCGATCGCGAACGCAATAGGATTAAAGTCACTGCGGCGAGCGGAAGAAGATAGACGGCGTTCTGTACATAGGTGCTTTGCAAGACCCATGAAACGATTGCTGGCATCAGCTCGCAGCTTCGCGCGTAGAGGACGAATTCTTTCGGCAACAGGGGCGCGCCAAAATGGCCTCGCGTCACCGCCAGCCAGGCCACAAGAAACGGCAACACTCCTGCGCATGCAGCGATGAGCATTCTTCGCGCTCCATACGTGCGGGTAATCCGCCAACTGGACCACACCAGGATCGGCAGGCTTATCCATTTCAATGCGGTTGCCACAGCGAAGAACGCAGTCGCTCTGCTCAGCGCTCCCCGTTCCCAAAGCAGCCAGCCTGAGACTAACGACAAGATGAACCAGCTATCGAAGTGCCCGGCACCGGCGAACGAGTACAGGATGAGCGGATTCCACGCGTAAAGCAGCGCGCGCGCAAAGCCAAACCGATTGCTCAGGAGCAGACACACGACAAGGTCGGCGGCAGTGAAGGCGAGCTTGAAAAAGATCGCAGATTGGGAAATCGAGGCCAGCGCACAAAACCCCAGCTCCGCCAGCGGCGGATAAATCGCTGAAATACGTTTGAATTCGACCTGCGACCAGTTTTCGTCTCGCAGTGGAATGAGCGCCTCCGCGTCCGGCGCATCTTGGTAAGGACTAAAACCGTGGGTCTGAATGCGTCCTTCCCAGATGTAGCGGTGGACATCGGCTCCGGGCTCTATCGGCAAAAGAATGATTCGGAGCGCAATCGCGATGACCCAGAATGTGCGCGCGGAAATGCACTGGAGCCGAAACGCGAAGAGCCATCCCACGCCCATCATGAGGATGGCGCTGTAAAATTGCCATGTCCCCTCTTTTCCAGAGGTGAAAATACCGTGCGCGACGCTCCACACCGCGCCGGCTATCAACGGCGAAACGGCGATTGCAACCCGAGCTCGAGCCTTCATCCGTTCCCGCGAGAACGAGATTGCAAGATAGCCATCGCAATCACAGCCGTAAGAGTCGCAAGCTGTGCGGCCTATTCCGCGTCAGCAGAAAGAAGGTCCAGCAGCTTCGCGTAACCGTCCTGAGCGAGCCGCTGTGCGGCCATTCGAACATATGCCTCGTTGGCCTTCACGCCTAGACCGTCGACGAGCCGGTTCATCAAATTAAAAAGAGCGCAGATGGCCACCGCGTCATGTAGGGCGCGATCGTTCCAACCGGCGGCAAAAACCTCATCCGCGTCGGCGGCCGTGACGCTCGCCGGCGAAAGAGCCAGCTTCCGCACGAAAGCGAGCACCGGCTTCATGCTAAGATCGACATGTTCGTCCTGCGATTTCGAAAGCAGGCTCGCAATCGTGTTCGCACGTATTCCGAGTGCGACGGCGGTTTGCGAGTGCACGGCGTGGCAATAGTTGCAGTTGTTCAGACCCGAGACATACGCTGCAATCAGTTCGCGTTCGCCCGCACTGAAGGGTGACTCGCCGCGTAACAGCGCTTCGTGATATTCCAGCAATGGCCGCGCGGTTTTCGGGAAAGCTTGAAAAATTTGCAGCAATCCCGCGTCGGGCGGCAGCGATTTGAGAAAAGACATTCCTTGTCGATCTTGCGCGCAGGTTCTCGGAATCAGGCGCGGCTGCTGCGGATGCTCCAGAGCGTATCAAGATCGCGCAAATAATAGAGGACGAAACAGGCGCCGAGCATCGGCCAGGCGGCAAAGAAAAGAAGATTCACTTTCTCAAACGGCGCGAAGTATTGGCGGAAGGACGAGAAAGTTGAGACGGCGTGAAGCAGCAGCACCAGCCCATAGGTGAATCGCGGCGCGAATCCAATCACAAATCCAATTAAGAGCACGAGCTCCGCGACGCCAATCGAATACACTATGGTCGGGCCGAGCCCGCCCAGAAAATAGAAGTGCTCATACACCGCGGCCGCGTGATCTGGGCGAACAAACTTGTCGATCGTCCACATCGCCATGACGAGAAAAACTGTAAGGCGTAAAACCAGCAGCGCCACGGCGACGCGGTTGCGATGATCAAACGAATTCATGCCGAATGATGAGCAAGGTTGGCCAAAAAGCGCGAGAACAAAACAACGCTTGGATTTTGCTTTGCCATCTTCGACTCGAACTCTCCAACCCGAGCGGATATAGATCGACACATGAGCTGGATCGAGACTGTAAGCACGCGGGCAGCGGCAGGCCGTTTACGGGAACTTTACGAACGCGTCGCCGGACCTGGCGGAAAGGTGGACAACGTTTTGCGCATACACAGCCTGCGCCCGCATACTCTGGAAGCGCACATGGCGCTCTATAAGAATGTGCTGCACCACAGCGGAAACAAGCTGCCGAAATGGATTCTTGAGACCATCGGCATCTACGTGAGCCTGCTCAACGGCTGCGATTATTGCGTGGCGCATCATTTCGCGGGGCTGAACAGGCTCTTGCAAGATGCCAAGCGCGCGCGAGAGATTAGCGCTGCGCTGGAGGCCGGCGTTTTCGA
>CATPAT010000273.1 GCA_955652155.1 uncultured Chthoniobacterales bacterium
CGTCATCACCCATGCTTCCGCCGACAAAGCCTTTTTGTCCCGGAAAAGCCGGGGTCGCGCCTTTGCGCACCACCCAAAACTCTTCGCCATTATGCTTCTCCCGCCAGGCGAAGTTGTGATGGTTGTGAATTTCTTCGACAATCTGAGCGCCTAAAATGCTTTTCACCACGTGTCGTGCAACCGCCTTTCGTCCGGCATACGCGTAACGCCCCGCCAAATGCATTCCCGCGAGATAATCGTGACCAATCGCTGATTTCTCATCGACCACCGTCGGAGGCACATCCATTCCGTCTTTTCCACCGGCCGCTTTCAAAAAATGCGTGGCCGTTTTGTGCCCGAGTCCGCGCGACCCAAAATGCACGCCCACCCAGATCCGCTCCTGCTCGTCCGCGAAAATATCGACATAATGATTTCCACCGCCCACGGTTCCGAGCTGCTCAGCCGCGATCGACTTCAAATCGCCGATCGGTTTCAGCTGCCACGCTGGATCGTCAAACAATTCGTGTTCGACGCGCGTTTTGCTTTTGCGTCCGATCCCGAACGAAATTTCGCGCACCACATCGTCCATGATCTCGTCGATCTTCGGCGCAATCTGCTCGCGTTTGGCGTCCGTGAGGATGGCGAGATTGCCGCAGGCGATGTCGAAACCGACGCCGCTCAGTGAAATCTTGTTTTTGTAAGCGACCACTCCGCCGATCGGTTGGGCATAACCTTTATGGCCGTCGGCGCAAAGCACGCCGAACTCGCCACCAGTCGCGACGCAGGTTTCGATTTGTTTGATGGTCGCCGCGTCGTGCTCGCCGAAAATCGTCGTCTTCAAATCCATCGGTCGGATAAAACTCGAACCGATGGAGAAGATTTCAATTCGTTATCGACGCAGCGATTTTTTGGCGACGATCTTCCATTTGTCGACGTCGGCGCGGGTGCGCACTGGCAACGACAAACGCACGGCCGCGACCGAATCGAAGAGAACCGTGCGAAACGGCAGCTTGATCACTGCGGCGATTTCCCGCCGCGCCGCGCGCGGAATCCTTGTGTAAAGAAGACTGACGTGTGGATCGCGTAATGCCTTGGCGCGCGAATTTGTGGCACGGGCAAGATCGACAGCCAATTTCTTCAAGGCCGGCGTCGATTTAAATCGAACGTAAAGCGTCTTTGTGAATTTGCCTGAGAAAGCCACGTTGCCGGCGCTTAACCGAATCGGCCGCGAACGCACCTGACGAAGAATCTTCGCCGGTGCGTGGCGACCTCTCGATCCAGCAAACAGAGTCAGGTGCGGCTCGAAATTCGGCGCGCGCAGTTCGCGACAGAAAATTCGGATAATCGTGCAAAATAGTTCGCGTTCCGGTTTCGCCGGGAGCAACCAATAAACGATCGCAGTTTTCTTCATCCGATGGGCGCACGCCCTGTAGAGGGACTCATCGTAGATCACAAGTCGTGCGGATGTCGATCCTCGCGCTTGCGAATAAAGTGGCGCGAGCCGGGGCTTGGAGCAGATTATCTCATGCACAAGGTGGCCACGAGTCGCGTGGATTGGTCCGCGCTCCGCGCGGATTTTCCGATTCTGCGGGAGCGCGTCAACGGCCATCCGCTGATTTACTTCGACAACGCCGCCACCTCCCAGAAGCCGCGCGCCGTCCTCGATGTCGTCCGAAGTTATTACGAACATGAAAACGCCAATGTGCATCGCGGCCTGCACGCATTGAGCGCGCGGGCGACCGAGCATTACGAGAAATCCCGACAGCGCGTGGCCGATTTTATCGGCGCAGCCAGCGCGGACGAGATCGTATTCACTCGCGGCACGACCGAAAGCATCAATCTGGTCGCGCAAGCTTGGGGCGGAAAATTTCTACGCGCCGGTGATGTGATTTTGCTCACCGAGATGGAGCATCACAGCAACCTTGTGCCTTGGCAGTTGCTCTCCGAAAGAATTGGCGCGCAATTGCGGTTCGTTCCGGTGCGCGACGACGGCACCCTCGCGCTCGAAAAACTTTCGTCGTTGCTTACGCCCGAAGTGAAAATGCTTGCCTTCACTCACGTTTCTAACTCCCTCGGGACGATCAACCCGGTCGTCGACCTCTGCCAAAAAGCGCGCGCTGTCGGCGCAGTCACTCTTGTTGACGCGGCGCAAAGCATTGGGCACATGCCGCTCAATGTTCAGGAACTCGGCTGCGACTTCCTGGCTTTCTCGGGTCACAAAATGTGCGCCCCGACTGGAATCGGCGTGCTCTATGGTCGATCGGAAATTGTCGAATCGGTTCCACCGTGGCACGGCGGCGGCGAGATGATTGTCAGCGTCACTTTGGAAAAGAGTTCGTTCAAAAAACCGCCGCACCGTTTCGAAGCGGGCACCCCGAATATCGCCGGAGCGATCGGGTTGGCGGCTGCAATCGATTATATCGAAGGAATCGGGCGCGCTGAAATTTTTCAGCACGATGTCGATCTTGCGGGATACGCGTTGAAGCGAATGGCCGAATTGCCGGGACTGCGCGTCCTTGGCCCTGAGCGAGACCGGGGTGGGGTCATTAGTTTTGTGATGGACGCGGCGCACCCCCACGATCTGACCACGTTCGCCGACCAATATGGTCTGGCCCTGCGCGGCGGACATCATTGCAACCAACCCCTCATGCGGCGGTTCGGAGTGCCCGGAACCTCGCGCGCCAGCTTCTATTTTTATAACACGCGCGAGGAGATCGATCGCATGATCGAGATTCTCGAGAAAACCGCCCGTTTTTTCAAATGAACCCGGAACTTGGCGACTTGGAAGAACTTTATCAGGAGGTGATCCTGGATCATTCACGCCGGCCCCGGAACTTCGGCGAGCTCGCGGATGCGGCCGTGCGTGTGCATGGCGATAATCCGGCTTGCGGTGACGAAATTCATCTTGGCGTAAAATTCGATGGCGACGGCGGATTGCAGGAAATCAAATTCACCGGGCACGGCTGCGCCATCAGTCAGGCCTCGGCTTCGTTGATGACAACCAAATTGAAAGGCAAAAGCCGGGACGAAGTCGAAGAAATGCTCCGCGCATTTCACGATTTGGTGACAACGGAAACAAATAACGACGCGCCGAAGAAGCTTGGCGATCTCCTCGTGATGCGCGGTGTTCGAAAATTTCCGCAGCGAGTGAAATGCGCGATGCTTCCGTGGCGTGCAGTTGGGCAAGCGCTCAGGCAAAGCGAAGGCGAAGCAACCGTTTCGACTGAGGAACCGGAGTTTGCCTGATTTATGCCCACCAACGTCCTGGGGACGGAACTCAAATGTTGTTGCCGCGATCCGATGACCGGATTTTTTCGTGACGGTTTTTGCCGAACCGGACCCGAAGACATCGGCTTGCACACGGTTTGTGTGAAGGTCACGCGCGAGTTTTTAGATTTCTCCGTGCTCGACGGCAACGATCTCGTCACCCCGGTTCCGGAATGGGGATTTCCGGGACTCAAACCTGGCGACAAATGGTGCGTTTGCGTCACCAGATGGAAATCCGCGCTCGAACGCAATCGCGCCGCGCCTGTCGATCTCGAAGCCACCCACGCCTCCGCCCTCGAGTTCGTCACCCTGGAAGACCTAAAAGCGCACGCCCTGAAATAATCCGCGTCGACTTTTGGCCTGAAAACAGCTTCTCTGCTCAGGCGTGTCACAGCCCCGCAGGGTAATTTCGCCTAACTACTGGCCAGTTCTTTTTGCAGCTAGTGCGTTTCTCTTCCTCTTCGTTTGTTCGTCTGAAGCGCAATCTTGGCGGACCCGCGAAACTGTTTATTCGGCACAAACGGTCGATAGCGTACCGCTTCAGCCCTTCACGTTTGATCGACAACCTGCGCGTGCGCAGGCGATCCAGGTCGCCTATTACGTGCTGCGACCGACTCGAGGCGTTGAGCCGATCCGACGTGACGGATACGATTCTGAAGCGACTACTCCTGGATTCGATGTCGGTGGTTCGCACCCCATGGTTCCGGGTAATCGCGCAGTGTTGCGGAATGGAATCGCCTATGCGCCGGCGAACGCGCCTGACGCGGTCAAGCATGCAATTTGGGCGATCAACACAATTCGCAATCGACCTTATGTTTGGGGCGGGGGACACGGATCGTTTCACGATTACGGTTACGATTGTTCGGGCACAGTTTCGTTCGCGCTTCATTATGCCGGCATGCTCGAGCAACCATTGCCGTCGAGCGATTTTCTTCGTTACGGCGAACGCGGCCGCGGGCGCTGGGTCACGATTTACTCGCGCCACGGTCACGTGTTCGCGATGATCGCCGGTCTGCGTCTCGACACAACGGATCTGCGCTACGGTAGCGATGTCGGCCCGCGCTGGCACGTGGATGGTCGCGACGCGTGGGGTTTTGAAGCGCGGCACCCGGTCGGGTTGTAAGCATCCATCCTTCTCGCGAGAAACTCACGACTGTGCGGCCTCGCAGATTCGAGACTAATTAGTGGAACTCGGTTTCGTCGCGGCAGTTCACAAGCTGGAAGATGCAGCGCCGGTATTGCGCGGATTCTTCGGTGTCTTGCTGGTGCTCGTGTTCATTGCCGGAGTGTATGTTTTTTGCAAACGACGCCAGCTGTTCGGACAAGATCCGGACGTTACCGATGATACCTGGGCCGTGCGCAACCTCCGTTTCTGGGAAGTGCTGCTCGTTTGGATTCTCGCAATGGCATTGCTGATCGAGATGCTGTTTCGGGTTTAGCACCATTCCGGTGTGGAAACCGCGGTAATTTCCGTCGAGGGTAACGCCAACTTGAAACTGCCGTTTAGTCTTTTTCTGGCGCTGCGTTATCTCAAACCGAAACGCACCTTTCTCTCCATCATCACGTTGATCTCGATCATCGGCGTTACGCTCGGCGTGACTGTCCTCATTCTGGTGATTTCAGTGATGACCGGTTTCGATCGCGAGCTGCGGCAGAAGATAGTTGATTTCGACGCGCACATTCTCGTGAAAAGCGAGGACGTGATGCGCGACTGGCGAGCGCTTCAAAAGAAGATCGACGCGACACCGCACGTGGTCGCGACGGCGCCGTTCGTGCAAGGGCCGGTCATCGTCGAATTCCAAAATCAACGCCTAGCTCCGATCATTCGCGGAATCGACCCCGCGCAGGAAGAAAAAGTGATTCCGATTCGGAAGTTCATAAAAGAAGGTCAACTCGATCTCGACGGCGAATCAGCCGTGCTTGGGAGCGACCTCGCCCGCATCCTGCGCATTAACGTTGGCGACAAACTGACGGTCTATTCCCCCGGAAATCTCGGCCAAATTCTCGACGAGATTAAGAACCTCGAGAACGCAAAGGGCGAGGAC
>CATPAT010000274.1 GCA_955652155.1 uncultured Chthoniobacterales bacterium
CATGGTGATGGAACCCGGCAACAAAAGGACCAAAAAGAAACTGACCGGCGCCGAGTACGAGCAATGGATCCAGAATGAAGTCGTCGGTTGCAAGCAATTGCTCGAACAACGGCTCGGCATCAAGATCAACTGCTTCGCTGTGCCGTTTGGCAATTACAACGAGCAGGTGAAGGAAATCGCGCGCAAGGCCGGTTACGACGCCATGTTCACCGTTTACGGCCAGCCCATCACTTACACCTCGCCGATGGATGCGCTCGGCCGTTATGCGATCGAGGCGAATAAGCCGAAAGTTTTTGAAGACGCGGTAAAAATGATCGCCACTTCGAGCGGCGGTCCTGGCGCGCCGGCAGTTGCGGTAGTAGGCGCGCAGAATTTGCAGACCGAACCGGCTGACGGCACAACCGTTCGCAGTGCGCTACCGCTGATCAAAGCGAACCTGAGCGCGGTCGGGCAGATCGATGCCGCCAGTGTGCAATTGCGAATCAGCGGGCTGGGAGTTGTACCAGCATCGTTCGACCCAAAGACCGGTGTGGTTTCGTATCAGGTAACGCAAAAACTGCGCGATAAAAACTGCACCGTGATTTTGACGGCGAAATCCGGCGACAAAAAAGTCGAAGCGCATTGGACCTTCGGAATCGACGAATCCGGTGCGGCAACATCGACAACTCCGGCCGCGACACCCAAGAAATAAGGTGGATCGAGCGCTCCGTCGCTCGATGTCAAATAATGCGCCCTTGGCGCCACAAATAGCATCGCCCGCGCGGAGCGGCCGATTCAACAAATGTTTTCGCAACTGGGCGATAAGCTGCAGGAGATCTTTAAGGATCTTCGCGGCCACGGGACGATCAGCGAGGCGAACATCGACGCCGCGCTCCACCAGGTGCGGCTGGCGTTACTCGAGGCTGATGTCGATTTTCAAGTCGCCAAGAAATTCATCGCGCGGGTCAAGGAAAAAGCGCTTGGCGAAGCCGTACTGCGTAGCATCACGCCCGGTCAGCAGATCGTTAAAATTTTTTACGACGAGTTGTCGATCTTGCTCGGCGGCGATCCGGCAGCTGCCGGACTCGATCTCGGCAAACCGGGTAGAATTCTGATCGTCGGGTTAAATGGCTCGGGCAAAACAACTTCAGCAGCAAAACTTGCGCGGTTGCTCAAGAAACAAGGTCGCGCGCCTGTGCTAGTCGCATGCGGTTTGCAGCGCCCGGCGGCGATCGAACAACTCGCCACGCTCGGAAAAGAAATCGACGTTCCGGTTCTTACCCCGGATCCAAACGAGAAAAATGTGCAGCGCGCGGCGGCCGCAGCGCTTGAGTCGCCCGCGTTCGCCGAGCCGCCTTCGCAAGGCTACGGCGAGCCAAGGCCAACGGTCGGGCAGGCAATCTTCGATACGGCAGGCCGGCAGGAAATCGACGCCGCGTTGATTGAAGAGCTCAAACAACTCAAAGATTTTTTACAGCCGCAGGAAACGCTTCTTGTCGTCGACGCCGCCACCGGTCAACAAGCGGTTAGCGTGGCGACGCATTTCAACGACGCGTTGCAAATCACCGGAATTATTTAGACGAAGCTCGACGGCGACGCGCGCGGTGGCGCGGCCTTGTCCATGCGCGAAGTGACGCAGCGGCCGATTAAATTTGTCGGCACCGGTGAAAAGCTCGATCAATTCGAGCCGTTTGTGCCCGAGCGTCTGGCCGGCCGGATTCTCGGAATGGGTGACGTCGTCGGTCTCGTTGAAAAAGCGGCCGAAACGATCGAGATCGAAGAGGCGGAGCGCCTCGAACGAAAACTGCGCAGCGCGTCGTTCGATTTCAACGATTTCCTGGCCCAGTTCAAAATGCTCCGAAAAATGGGTCCGCTCGAAAATGTGCTTGGCATGCTGCCGGGCATGAGTAACGTGCAGGGCCTCTCGATTGACGAGAAGCGGCTCAAGCGCACGGAAGCCATCGTGCTTTCGATGACTAGCGAGGAGCGGACGCGCCCGCAAATCTTAAATGCGCGGCGTCGTCAGCGGATCGCTCGCGGCAGCGGCTCAACCGTCACGGAGGTGAACGATTTGGTCCGGCGCTTCGATCAGATGCGAAAAATGATGAAGAACGCTGGGAAAATGAAAAAGATGATGGCGCAAATGGCGCGAATGAAAAAATAACATGGCAGTTGCAATCAGATTACGAAGAGAAGGCGCGTTGAACCGCCCGTATTTTAAAGTTGTGGTCACGGACACACGCAGTCCGCGCGATGGAAAATTTATCGAAATCGTCGGCACTTACGATCCGAAGAAGGCCGGGCAGAACAGCACCCTTAAATTGGACCGGATCGAGCATTGGATCAGCAAAGGTGCGCAACCGTCGGACACGGTGCGCAGTTTGATCAAGAAAACTAAGAACCCGGAAGCTGCGGCGAAAAAAGCAGCAGCTGTGGCAGCAAAAAAAGCCGCCCCCGCTCCAAAGCCGGAGCCCGAGCCGGCGCCGGTTGAAGCAGAACCAGTGACAAGTTCCGCACCGGCTGCAATAGAACCAGCGGCCGCGCCGGCCGAAACAACGCCAGCGGCCCCGCCAGCCGCAACGGAATCGCCGGAGCCGAAGGCTGAAGCGCCAGTTCCCGAGAAGAGCGAGAGCTAGATTTTTGTCGGCAATCATTCCCGCCGCTGCGGGACTCGCGATCACCAAGGGAAGAAAATTTCGTGTCCATTCGTGTCGATTCGTGGTTAGTCTTTGATTGCAATGAAAGAATTTCTCGAGTTCATCATTCGACAACTCGTGGAATTTCCTGACGACATGGTGCTGACGGAAATTCCGGGCGGCAAAATGACGATCTTCAAAGTGCAGCTGCGTCAAAGCGACGTCGGCCGCATCATCGGCCGCAACGGGCAAACCATTCATGCGATCCGTGCCATGCTGAACAGTTCGGCTTCGCGCCACGGACAACGGGCCACGCTCGAAATCGTCGAGTAGGGTGTGGCTGCCGCCGTCCCTGGCGGCAGAGTCTTTGGAAAACTGCCGATGAGGACATCGGCAGCTACAACATTGAGCATTGGACGTTCGGCGTTTGGCGTTCAACGTTTCTTCTGAATGAAGATCGACATCCTCACTTTATTTCCCGAAATCTGCCGCGCGCCGCTGAGCGAGAGCATGATGAAGCGAGCGCAGGAAAACAAGATTGTCGATCTTCAGATTCACAATCTGCGCGATTGGACCACCGACAAACATCACATTGTCGACGACGCGCCGTTCGGCGGCGGGCAGGGGATGGTGATGAAACCGGAACCAATCTTCGCCGCGGTGGAACAACTGACACAGAAAACGCTCAACCCGCCTTCGCCAGGCTACGGCGCGGCAGGCGCTCAACGCCGAACGCCGAATACCGACTTGAAGAAATCAAAAATCAAAAATCAAAAATCAAAAATCATTTTGATGTCGCCGGGCGGCCGTCGCCTTGATCAAAAGCTGGCGACTGAACTTTCGAGGGAATCGCATCTCATCGTCATCTGCGGTCACTACGAAGGCGTTGATCATCGCGTGATTGATCATCTGGTCGATCTTGAGATTTCGATTGGTGATTATGTTCTGACGAATGGCGCAATCGCCGCCGTTGTGCTGGTCGATGCGGTCGTGCGTTTACTCCCTGGAGTTCTTGGTCACGAACATTCCGCGATCGACGATTCGTTCAGCGGCGGTCTGCTCGAAGGACCGCAGTACACCCGGCCGGCAGAATTTCGTGGCTGGAAAATTCCTGAAGCCTTGCTTTCCGGAAATCACGCCGAGATCGCGAAGTGGCGAAAAGAGCAGGCGCTCAAGCGGACCAAACAAAATCGCCCGGATTTGCTGTCGGGCGCTAAGAATCAGGATGTCGAGCCACAGATTGCCACAGATTGACACAGATACGCAATGCTCGAAGTCGGACCCGAAGACGAAAATCCATTTCCGCACAAGGAGATCACGGAAGCCATCATTGGATCTGCTTTCGAAGTTTACAATCAGCTTGGTTACGGTTTTCTGCATCGGGTGTATCAACGTGCGCTGCAAGTCGAACTCGTGCGACGCGGGTTTAGGAGCGATTTGGAACAGAGAACCACGGTTCGCTACAAAGATGTTGTCGTGGGCGAGTACGACGGAGAAGTCATCGTTAACGATGCAGTGCTGATTGAAATCAAAATCGCGCCGCAATATGACAAGCGCGACGAAGCTCAACTGCTGAATGTTCTAAAAGCCACCGGTTTAAAAATCGGCATCCTGCTGAATTTTGGCCGGTACAAGGTTGAGTACAAGCGTCTCATTTTTTAGATCAGTGTTTCATCTGTGTAAATCTGTGGCCGAGGTGATTCATTGCATTCGTCCGAGCACGACGCAGGCATTAATCCCCCCGAATCCGAACGAATTGGTCATAATATAATTCAACTCGGCGGCGCGGCCGCGATTTGGCACGACGTCGAGATCGCACGACGGATCGGGATTTTGGTAATTGATGGTTGGCGGGATCCATTGTCGATCCAGCGCGAGCGCGCAAATTGCGGCCTCGATCGCACCGGTCGCACCGAGCGGATGCGCGTGATACCCCTTCGTTCCGCTCACTGGAATTTTGCGCGCGTGTTCGCCCAGAACTTCTTTAATCGACATCGTCTCGGCGCTGTCGTTCAACTGCGTTGAGCTCGCGTGGGCGTTTACGTAATCGATCTGTTCCGGCGCGACTTGCGCGTCTGCCAGCGCGTCGCGCATCGCGCGAATGCAGGAATCGCCGCTCGGCAACGGTGTTGTCATGTGAAACGCGTCGTTGTTTAAACTGTAACCGAGAACTTCGGCGTAAATTTTCGCGCCGCGTGCTCGCGCGTGCTCGAGTCCTTCCAAAATCAACGATGCCGCCCCTTCGCCCATGACAAATCCGTCGCGCAGTTTGTCGAATGGCCGACAGGCCAACTGGGGATCATCACAGCGACTCATCGCTTTAATGATGTCGAACGCGCCGATCGTGATCGTGGTCAGCGGCGCCTCGGCGCCTCCGGCAACAACGACATCGGCGAAATCGTCGCGAATGTAACGAAGCGCTTCACCGACCGATACTGTTCCGCTGGCGCAACTGTTCGAATTGGTGGTGCCGACGCCGCGAAATCCAAAATCGATCGCGATGTTCGAATGAGCCGAACCGCCGAATACTTGCACCGCGAGCGTCGGTTGAACTCCGCGCGCGCCTTTTTTCAAAAATCGAATGTATTGCTCTTCCGCTTTGCAAACGCCGCCCAGGGCGGTGCCGAAGCTAACCCCAACCCGGTCTTGCGGTTGCTCGTGCGAATATTCAATTCCCGCGTCGTCGAGCGCGAGTTTTGCCGACGCGACTGAAAATTGGGCGTAACGATCAAGCCGTTTCAAACGATGCGGCGGGAAAAATTCTTCCGGGTCCCAATCATTAACCTGACCCGCCACTCGAACACCGAACCCGCTCACATCAAAAGCGGTGATCGGGCTAATGCCGGTTTTCTCAGCAAGGATTCCTTTCCAAAACCCATCGACGCCTTTGCCGATGCAAGTGATAGGGCCAAGGCCGGTGATGACAACGCGTCTTCGACTCATGCGGCTACCCGGTTGGCTTTGCTTCCACGTAATCCCTCATACAGCGCAGCGTCTTATTGGCAACGTTGTGAGTAAGGAAATCGCCAATAATCGGTTCTGCGATCGGCGCGAGGGCGGGGATTCGGAAATGCAGATCGTGCACGATCGTCACGAGCACGCCATCCGGCCTTTGATCGAATGTCCACACCACTCGCATCCCTTTGCTGAACGCTTTCAGGTGATGAAAGTGAATTTCGACTCGGTCGCGGTCGATGATTTGCTCGGAAGTCCATTTGATCGGAATGCCGGAACGCACCGCTGCCATCACCACTACATTCCGATTTGGACTGCGCTCCAAGTAACGGATGTAGCGATAGTGCGGGAGAATTTTCGGCCACAGCTCCAAATTCGCCGCCGTCTCGAAGATCGACATC
>CATPAT010000275.1 GCA_955652155.1 uncultured Chthoniobacterales bacterium
ATATTAATGTCCTTCTTTGAATCCTCCATCTGCAGAAAAAGCAACTGCGCGATCACGAGGTTCGCGATGTGATCATCAATCGGCGTGCCGATGAAAACGATGCGATCCTTGAGCAACCGCGAATAAATGTCGTAACTGCGCTCGCCGCGGCCAGTCTGCTCCACCACCATCGGCACCAGCACCGATTGCGAGCGATTTTCTTTAAGGTCACTCATTTCTTCGCAGTTTGTTCTTCCGAAACCGGCTGGACGCTAACATTCGCCTTTAGGAAATCAAGAGTCTTGCCGAGCAGAATCTGTTCCGCGAGCGCGTTAAGTCCATCGTGTTCTTCGAGTTCCTTCCGCATTTTATCGCTGGAAATATTGTAGTGCTGCGCTTCCTGCCGGATCCGAAGATCGACATCTTCCCGCCTGACTTCGATCTTTTCCTGTTCGGCGATGCGCTCGAGAATGAAATTCGTTTTCAATCGGTGCGCCGCCACGTTGGCCGCGGTCTCAATCAGCTCCTTTTCCTTGTCCTTCAGCATTTCGTCGGGAATTCCGCGCGCCCGATTTCGCTGCACCAATTCAGCCAATGCCCGCTTGGTCTCGTTGCGAAGCAAGCTCGGCGGCAAATCGAACTGAATCTTTTCGTGCAGGTATTTTACAATCTGCGCTTCCTTCGTCCGCTCGACCTCATGTTCTTTCTCGTGCTCGAGATCGTGCTCGATCGTATGACGAAGATCGGCCAGCGTCTTTCCAGGAAGCAATTTGTTCGCAAACGCATCGTCGACTGCCGGCAACACTTTTTCTTTTATTTCGCCTAACGTGACCGTGTAGCTCGCCTGTTTGCCGGCCAATTCTTTGACCAAGAAATCTGCCGGAAGATCGACAGTCACCGTCCGCGTTTCCTCCCGTTTTTGTCCAACGATTTGCTCGCAGAATTTCGGCAGAAAATTGCCCGCCGCCAAATGCAGCCAGAATTTTTTCCCTCCCTGCAAATTCTTGCTCGCCTGCGGCGCAACCTCGCTGATCGGCTTGCCCTCAACCGCTCCCTCAAACTCAATCACTACGAAATCTTCCATCTGCGCGGCGCGCTCGGGAACATCGACAAAGTCTGCGGTTTGATCGCGCAGACGTTCCAGGGTCGCGTCGATTTCGGTCTCCGTTACCTTTGTGTCCGGCAATTCGACCGGAATATTTTTGTAGTTCGGCAGTTTAAATTCCGGCGCGGTCACCACCGTCGCCTGGAATCGCATCGATTTATCTTCGCCGAAGTGGACCTCTTCCAAGTTCGTCAGCGAAGCGACCCGCAATTTTTTCTGTTCGATCGCGTCGCGATAACTTTTCGAGACGAGCTTCTTCGTAACCTCATCCTGAATTTCTTTCCGAAAGCGTTTGTCGATCACCGCCCGCGGCGCTTTGCCCGGCCGATAACCAGGAATCTTGGCAAACCGCGCGAAGCTATTGGCAATCGTGTCCCATTCCTTCGACACCTCTTCCGCCGGCAATTCGATCTTTAGCGTCGAGACCGACTCCGGTTTTTTTTCCACTTCGACCTTCATGTAAGGAATCGACGGTAAAGGCACGCCATTCGGTCTGCAAATTCACACGCTCGATTTCGCGCGCGGTTACAAACGCTGGCGAAGCGACACTTTGATTTCCTGTGTGCTCTCGCCTCGTTTTACTCTTAGGCGGATCTCGCGGCCTGTTTCGGTCAGCAATTGCGTCATTTGCTGTAGAGTAAACTTTGATGCGGGCTGATTGTTGATCGCGACGATCACGTCTTTTGGCCGAATGCCAGCGCGCTCAGCCGCCGAATCTTTGCTCACATCGTGGACTTCGAACCCGACGAAATCGCGCGTGCACCGCAGGTCTAGCCCGCTCGCGTCCATTGAAAACGGTTCGGCAAGACTGCGACTCGGGGCGAAGAAAATCCTCTCGTGACGGTAATCAAACGCGACATGAAATCGCCTCAGAATTTCAGTACCGATCAATTGCACTCCTCCGGTTACACCGAACGGCTTGGCCAAACTGAATGAGCCGATTTGCACGGAATCGGCCCGGCCGAGCACGGTCCGAAATTCTTGCCCCAGACCCACACCGCCAACCACTTCGAGCCGTTCGGCTGATTGCGCCAGCGGATCAGCGTCGATTGCATCCTGCGAACCGCTGTCGACCAGCACTTCCGCATCGGACGGTTTACCGCCCACAAAAACTTTCGCGTGAATGTACGGCGTGCGTTTCTTCAGCACGAAGGGAACTGCGTCTCCAACTGCCCGGTAGTCGGTCGCGTCATAAAGTGTCAGGACGCGCGCATCAAAATCGACATCCACCACCTGCGCGGCAAAGAAATCGTAGCCGAGAATCCCGCCGATTTCCCGGCCGATCACTGCCGGCTGGCCGGACAAATCGATGATGTAGGATTCGGCGGCGGCCAAATCGAATCCGGGCAAATTGTAAACGACATCTTTCGTGATTTTCACTTTCACACTTCCCTTACCGGCGCCGGTGCCCTCCTTCTCACTTTCGACCTTTAATTTTAATTTTCGTGCGAGCGCATCATCGATCACGCAGTGACTGGCGCCACTATCGACAACAAACCAGGTCGGAGCAGATCCGTTGATTCCCACCTTCATCAAAATTTGGTTGGTCGCGAAATCGAACGGAATCGAGAGCGGCAAGCGCCGGTTCTGCTGCGCTTGACCAGAACAAATCGCTAATCCGCAAAGCAGCATCGCAGCGAGCAGTCCGATACCTTTCATGAATGTTTGGCAGTGAAGACGAGTTCGCCGCGTGCGTAAACCGAATGCGCCTGGGAAAACCCAAACCAATAAGCGAGCTCGCGATAATCATCGCAATCGAACACTGCGAGGTTGGCGAGCTTGCCCGGTTCGAGCGACCCGATTTTATCACCGCGATTTAACGAATACGCGGCGTTGATCGTCGCTGCGGTAATCGCTTCCGCCGGAGACATTTTCATTTGCGTGCATGCCAGCGACAGAACCATCGGCATCGACGGCGTCGGCGATGAGCCCGGATTGAAATCAGTCGCGAGCACGATCGCGAGCCCAGCTTCAATCATCTCTCGCGCGCGCGGATACGATGCTTGCCCCGCCGTAGCCTCGCGAAGGAGGGTCGATCCTAGCACATAAACCGATCCAGGCAGCAAAACCGGCTGGACGTTCGCCGATTTCAACGCTGCGATCCCCTGCTTGTCCGTTTTTTCCAAATGATCCGCCGTTGTCGCGCGGAGTTCTGCCATCAATTTCGCGCCGCCTGAATTCGTCAATTGATCGACATGGCCGCGAAGTTTGAGTCCGAGCTCCTTCGCCGCAGACAGAATCTTCCGTGATTGCTCGACATCGAAATAGCCGCGCTCACAAAAAACATCGCAAAACGCCGCCAGTTTGTCTTTCGCAACGCGCGGCAGCATTTCGGTGATCACAAGATCGACATATTGATCAGGCGACGTATCGCGCGGCACTGCATGCGCGCCGAGAAATGTCGGCACAACTTCTAGCGACGTTTCCTGATTCAATCGCCGCATTACACGCAGAATTTTCAGCTCATCATCGAGTCTAAGTCCGTAGCCCGATTTCGCTTCAACCGTTGTCGTTCCGCATTTCAAAAACCAATCCGAATGTTTTTTCGCCTGCGCGAAAAGTTCGGCCTCGCTCGCGGCGCGCGTTTTCTCGACGGTTGACCAAATCCCGCCGCCAGCCTTGGCAATTTGCTCGTATCTTTCGCCACGCGCGCGTCGCTCGAAATCTTCCAGCCGGCTTCCGGCGAAAACTAAATGCGTATGCGCATCGACGAATCCCGGCAGCACCACGCGCCCACCAAGATCGACAACCTGAAGATCGCCGGGCCCCGCTGAAACTTGACTGCTTAAAGCAGTCAAGTTTCTCTCGATCTCCTCGCTACTGCCGACGATGTCGATCTTGCCGTCGCGAATCAGCAGTCCCCCGTCGCGAATAATTCCGAGCTCGGACAATTCTTTGCCCACACGCGGACGTTTCGGACCGGACAACGTGACCAGTTGCGACGCGTGAAGAAGAGCGAGCGACTTCAAGTCAGTTTGCTCTGCACGATCTGATCGATCTTCTTGAACTCAGACTCTGAATTTTCCTGCAGCTTAAGAACTTTCTTCTGAAGATCGGATTTAAATTTCTCATCCTTCAGCGCCGCCAGATTGATTCGAACATTCAAGGCCGCGCCGTCGATGCCGGCACGCGTCGCGCAAATCCCGACGCCGACATCCGAAATCGAATTCGGATTTCCTTTCTCTGCCATTTCCGCGAGCAGCTCGTAGGACTTTGACGCGGCCTCCATTACTTTGAGTGGAATTTCGGCCGCATACTTTGTGGCCGATTCAATCGCGTCCGCACGCGCGGTCTTTTCATCTGCGGACTGTTTTGGCAACGCGAACGCATCCATCACCTTGTTGAAAGCCGCGGTGTCTTCGTCCACCAGCGAGAGCAGTTCGTCTTTGAGCTGCTGAGCTTTCACCGCCCACTTGCTGAAATACTCAAGCTTATCGTCCCAGCCGCGTTTGCCGGCCGACAGGTTCGCCACCATTCCGCCAAGCGACGCGCCGAGCGCGCCCATCAGCGCCGCGACCGAACCGCCGCCCGGAGCGGGCGAATCACTCAGGGTCTCATTGCAAAAGTCGCGTAGATTCATTTTCACAAGGGATTTCGAATCGGATTCAATCTTTAATTCAATCACTTTTTCCTGCGGACCGAAATGTTTCAATTCGCTCAAGCCCATCGAGCGGACTGCGATGTCGATCAATTCCTCCTCGGAAGCTCCTTCCGACCATTTCTGTTTCCGCAAAAAATAACGGCCGGCGTCGGTGAGACATTTCTTCGGCACCATCCCGACAATTTCGGAACCCGTGACACGGAGGCCTCGCTTGCTCGCAGCTTCGAAACAGGCATCGAACGCGGCGTGCAGCGGGGTTTCCTCGATGTTGGTCAGGTTCATCGATACTTGTGCGATCCCATATTCCTTCACGAACCAACCGATCGCCTTGACGTGTTTCAACATTCCGGGAACGCGAACCGGCTCGCCATTTGCGTCGAGAATCTTCTTCCCCGAAGGCGTACCGTCTTCCGTTTTGAACCGACCCTGCTCGCGAACATCAAACGCGACCGAGTTAGCTCGCCGCACGGATTTCGTGTTCAGGTTGGCGTTGTAAGCGACTAGAAACTCTCGTGCGCCGATCGCGGTCGCGCCCGCTTTCTCGTTTAACTTCGCCGGACCAAAGTCCGGCTTCCATTCAGGCTGTTTAATTTTCTCAGAGAAACCTTCGTACTCGCCGGCGCGGATGACCGCGAGATTCGATCGCGATTTATCTTTGGCGGCCTTCTCGTAGAGATAAACGGGGATACCCAGTTCTTCGCCGACCCGCTTTCCCAATTTCTGCGCGCACTCGATCGCGTCCTCCCAACTCGCATTGCTCACCGGAATAAACGGGCAGACGTCGGTCGCGCCCATCCGCGGGTGCGCGCCTTTGTGTTTGCGCATGTCGATCAGCTCCGCCGCTTTTTGGATTCCGCGAAAGGCAGCTTCGACCGCGGCTTCAGGATTGCCAACAAAAGTGACTACTGTTCGATTCGTCGTCGCGCCAGGATCGACATCGAGCAGCGAAACGCCATCCGTCGATTTAATCGCATCGGTAATTTGCCGAATTATTTTTTCGTCGCGCCCTTCCGAAAAATTCGGCACGCACTCGATCAGTTTTTGCATGAGTTCGTCACTTATGCGCAGTCATGCGCCGTGGCCAATCTCGACAACCCGGCCATCGCGTTGAAGAATTACGATATGAAATGACCCTCCCGTGAAACCAGTCGGTGGAGAGGCGCCATCTATGATCCACTTTCCGTCGCGCTGCTTCACTTTGTACGGGCGCTGTGAGCGGATCTGTTTTTCACCATAAATTGGAAAGAGTATCGCCTCGGCAATACGAACTGCCGTCTGTTTGTCAGGAATCAAGCCGCCCTTCCGCTCAAATAATTCTGGAATATTTTGGCCGAGAGATACCGGTGCTGGCGACGCACACGCGAGAGCAATTGTTAACAAAAAAAATCGGGTTCTCATTGACGTCTGGTTTAATCGCGCGGCTTCGGCCGCATCGGGATGTCGATCTTGTGTTTGGCCGCGAAATCGATCGCGCGCGAATAGCCCGCGTCGACGTGGCGCAGGACGCCCATGCCCGGATCGCTCGTGAGAACGCGCTCCAATCTGCGCTTCGAGTTTTCCGTGCCGTCAGCAACAACGACCATGCCCGCGTGTTGCGAGTAACCGATGCCGACGCCGCCACCATTGTGAATTGAAATCCAAGATGCGCCGGCGGCGGTGTTGATGAGTGCGTTGAGCAATGGCCAATCGGCAATGGCATCGCTGCCGTCGATCATTCCTTCGGTTTCGCGATTCGGCGACGCGACCGATCCGGCATCGAGATGATCGCGCCCGATCACAATCGGCGCTTTGATTTCGCCGCGTTTGATTAAATCGTTCATGGCGACTCCGAATTCGGCGCGCTCGCCGTAACCCAGCCAACAGATGCGCGCGGGTAATCCTTGAAATTGAATTCGCTCTTTCGCCAGTTTCATCCAACGCGCGAGCGTTTTGTTTTCAGGAAACAATTCGAGCGCGAGTTTGTCTGTGCGCGCAATATCTTCCGGCTCGCCGCTCAGCGCCACCCAGCGAAACGGTCCGCGGCCTTCGCAAAAAATCGGGCGGATGTATTCCGGAACGAAACCGGGAATATCGAACGCATTCTTGACGCCGGCTTTCTGCGCCTGCGCGCGAATGTTGTTGCCGTAATCGAACGTGATTGCGCCTTTCTTTTGCAACGCGAGCATGGCCTCGACGTGCACTGCCATCGATTGCATCGAGCGCTCAATGTATTCGTCCGGATTTTTGCGGCGCAATGCGGACGCGTCCTCGAGCGGCATTCCGTGCGGCACATAACCGTTGAGCGCATCATGCGCGCTGGTTTGATCGGTCACAACATCGGGAACGACGCCGCGCTTCACAATCTCCGGCAAGATGTCAGCACAATTGCCGACCAGGCCGACCGAAAGTGATTGTCGATCTTTGCGCGCGGCTTCGATCAACTTAAGCGCCTCATCAAGCGATCGCGCGATCTTGTCGCAGTAACCGCTCTTCAATCTTTTCTCGATCCGCGTAGGATCTACTTCGACGCCGAGAAAAACGGCGCCGTTCATCGTGGCGGCAAGTGGTTGCGCGCCGCCCATTCCGCCCAGGCCGCCGGTTAAGACAAATTTTCCTTCGAGCGATCCACCAAAATGTTTTCGTCCGGCCGCGGCGAATGTTTCAAACGTCCCCTGCACGATCCCCTGGCTGCCGATGTAGATCCAAGAACCGGCCGTCATCTGGCCGTACATCGTCAGCCCGAGCCGCTCGAGCCGATTGAACTCGGCGTAATTGTTCCATTGTCCAACGAGATTCGAATTTGCGATCAGAACGCGCGGCGCTTCATCGTGGGTGCGAAATTTTCCAACGGGTTTGCCGGATTGAACCAGCAACGACTCATCATTCTCCAATTCACGGAGTGACCGAACAATCGCGTCGAATGCTTCCCAGCTGCGCGCTGCACGGCCAGTCCCGCCGTAAACGATCAGTTGATCAGGATTCTCTGCGACGTCCGGATCGAGATTGTTCATCAGCATCCGCATCGCGGCTTCCTGATGCCAGCCTTTGCAGCTCAGTTTGCTGCCGCGCGGCGCGCGGATAATTCGCTTCCCGCTCATAAATCATCGAATGCGCCGGCCCGAATCTTCTGGGCCACCCGCGCGATGTCACCTGACAGTGCCCGATCTGCTGTCAGCGGTTTGGCGACTTCCCTAACGAGTTTAAAGGCGCGTTCGACACCTGTGCCGGCGCGCAATGGATGGCGGTGTTCAAGCGCTTCGGCGCCGGCGAGCAATTCAATCGCGAACAGATTCTCGGCAAGATCGACAATCGACCGCAATTTGAGCGCGCTGGTCATGCCCATCGACACGTGGTCCTCTTTGCCACCCGACGTGGGCACGTTGTCGACGCTGGCCGGGTGCGCAAGCACGCGCGCTTCGCTTAACAGCGAGGCCGCAGCGACATGCGCTATCATGAAACCTGATTCCAAGCCTGCGTTGCGCGCCAGAAATGCCGGCAGCCCTTCGCTCTTGTCCGGATTCACCAGTCGATCGATGCGGCGCTCGCTGATGCTCATGAGATCGGTGAGCGCAATTGCGGCATAATCGAACGCGAGCGCGAGCGGCGCACCGTGAAAATTTCCACCGGAGACGACGTCGCCGCTGTCAGCAAACACGAGTGGATTATCGGTCGCCGATGCGGATTCGACCGACAAAATCTGTTCGCAATGAGCGAGAACGTCGCGGACCGCGCCGTGCACTTGCGGCATGCAACGCACGCTGTAGGCGTCCTGGACGCGCGGATCATTTTTGCGATGCGATTCTCGAATCTCGCTGTCCTGCAAGAGCGAGTTCAAATGAGCAGCAACCGCTTTTTGTCCGGGATGCGGCCGCGCTTCTTGCAGACGTGGATCGAATGCAGCCGGCGTGTCGCGCAAACCTTCGACCGTCATCGCGCCGGCAACATCGGCAATATTTGTTAGGCGTTTCCCACGCAAGATCGACAATCCCCCGACCGCATGCATGGCCTGAGTGCCGTTCAACAACGCGAGACCTTCTTTGGCCTCCAACTTCACGGGCTTTAATTTCGCGCGCTTAAGGGCTTCGCCACTGTCCATCCGGTTTCCGGCAAAGAACGCTTCGCCTTCGCTGATCAAACTCAAAGCGAGATGCGCCAATGGCGCGAGATCGCCACTTGCACCGACCGATCCTTTTTCCGGAACGAATGGATGCACGCGCTGATTGAGCATCTGACAAAGCAGTTCAATAACTTCCGGGCGCACGCCGCTGAATCCAAGCGCGAGGACGTTTGCGCGCAGCAACATCATCGCGCGCACTTCCGGCTCGGATAGTGGCGGGCCGATTCCGCAGGCGTGACTGCGAACGAGATTGAGTTGAAGCGCGCCGATTTCGTTGGGTGGAATCCGCACGTCCGCGAGCTTGCCAAAGCCGGTGTTAACGCCATACACCACCCCTTCGCACGTGACGATGTCGTCCACCACTTTGCGCGACGCCAAAATTCGCGGGCGCGCCGAAGCCGCGATTTGCACTGGTTCGTGTCCATGAGCAACGGCGGCAATCTCCTCGAGTGAGAGCGGGCTACCGTTTAATTCCATGAGACCAATTTTAGTGACAACTCGAGCAAATGAAAGGCGGCTGCGGTCCTATCGCTTGCGCTTCGGCTCTGCTTTGGCGGATTGATTTTCCTGGAGCAAGGCGCTTTCCTGCAAATCCTCTTTCCATGCTGTAATTCCGGTATGGAGATGTCCTCCCAAGTGACCAAGTAAGCCGCGGCGGCCAGCTTCGTATTCGTGGTCATTTTTTACGGGGCACCAAAATAATCGGCCGCCTCTGCGCCAGCCATCGAGGACAATCCCGTCCGCAAAAGGCTGGTTCCGTGCCGTGACCACCAAAGCATTGTTTTCGTCCGATTCTTTTGCATAAGCAGCGCCCCAGTGAAGGACGAATGTCTTGAAACGAAGCTCCTTTAAGCGCGCGCCGATATCGCGGGTGTAATCGGCACAGATGCCGCGCTTTTTCGCGCCAACGTTAATGAGGAAATTGTGGACCGCGGGATCTCCGGTGACACCATATTCATGCGCGAGACGGCGCGACATGGTGTGAGCAGTCACGGACAACAGTTCAGCTTCGTACGGATCGACAGCACGCGGTGCGAGCGCGACGAGCGCGTCACGCAAGTCAATGGCTGATTTCTCGTCTTGCGCCCAAACCGAAGTCGAGCAGATGGCAAATGCGAAGATCAGAACCGACCTGAAATTCACCTTTATGACATTTATTAAAAAAGGCCAGGCCGCCAAAGCGACCTGGCCTTCTTGTCAAAGGCATCCCTGTTTGGGACGACTTGGACGAAGGGGTTACTTCGAGTATCCGTGTGTGGAACTCGTTGTTGTAGCAGCCGCTTCTTTGTGTTGAGCGCACGCCCCCAAGCTGAGAGCGCCCGCTAAAACGGCCATGATCATGATCGCTTTGATGAATTTCAATCTAGTCTCGCCTCCTTTCGGTTGTGTTGCTCCGGTTCTTCTAGGCGTGGAACACCCTCGAAGCAACGCTTTTTTGGATGTTTTGTCCGTACAGGCTATTCGCGGATGACCACCTGCGTGGTTTCATCAACCAGCGCAAATAATTCGATCACGTCCGCGTTGCGCATCCGAATGCAACCGTGACTCGCCGGCGTTCCAATTTCATCCTCATGTTTCGTCCCGTGAATGTAAATGAACCGGTCGCGCGTGTTCGCATTCTCCTCCTCCAGGCCATCAAGCCAAAGAATTCGTGAGGTAATGAAATCTTCAGTGTCAGGAAGCGGATCATTGGGC
>CATPAT010000276.1 GCA_955652155.1 uncultured Chthoniobacterales bacterium
GGGGGACAAGACCTTTCTCGACCAAGTCGCGGAACTGAATCCGCAGCTTAAACACACCCAGTTCGCCGATTACCACGGACACGGCTGGGTTTTTCGCGCCATTTTCAAACACGATCGGAAAGGCAACTTGCTCGATCTCGATGACAACAAGATCGAGAATGACGATGCGAAGAAATTCGCGAAGGCCGTGCACTTGAAAGATGTGCATCTCGCGCACGGGATGCAGTGCGGCGATTGCCATTTCGACGTCGACGTTCATGGCAACGGCATGCTTTATGGGGAACCGCGCAACGCGACCGCGATCACCTGCGTCGATTGCCACGGCACGATCAATCAGCGCCCGACGCTGATCACGAGCGGCAACGCCGGACAAATCGATCTGGCCAACACCAGCAACACACCTTTCGGTCCACGGTTCGTTTGGGAAGGAAGCAAACTCTTCCAGCTATCGAGCATGTCGCCGGATCTGCGCTGGGAGATTCCGCAAACGATCGACACGATCGATCCGCTCTCGCCGCACTACAATCCGAAGTCGGCTTACGCGAAGACTCTTCGGCGCGACGGAAAAACCTGGGGCGGCATCGTTCCGACTACTGCGAACGCCTCTGCAAACTCGACCGCTTTAAGCGGTCAAGTGCCACAGACTGGCACCCCTGCGATGGATAAGGACACAAACTTGACTGCTTTAAGCAGTCAAGTTTCCAACCAGCCGGATTACAGCAAGGAGCGGCGCGTAACGCTCGCGCACGACAACTCGGCGATGGATTGCCAGATCTGTCACACCTCGTGGGCAACGAGTTGTTTCGGTTGTCATTTGCCGATGAAAGCGAACCAGCGCGTGCCGCAAAATAAATTCGAAGGCGTCACCGACCGAAATTTCACAACCTACAATCCGCAAGTCGTGCGCGACGACGTCTTCATGCTCGGCATCGACGGCACCGTGAAGAAAAACCGGATGGCGGTGATACGCTCGTCGAGCGCGGTCGTGGTCAGCTCTCAAAATCAAAACCGCGAATGGGTTTACTCGCAGCAACAAACATTTTCGGCCGAAGGTTACAGCGGCCAGGCGTTCAATCCGCATTTCCCGCACACGACCTCGGGTGTCGGCACGACCAAGAATTGCACCGATTGCCATTTGTCAGCGAACAATGACAACAACGCCTGGATGACGCAGTTGCTAGGGTTCGGCACCGGCACGGTAAATTTCTTCGGCCGCTACGCTTACATCGGCGAAGGCCACGAGGGATTGCACGCCGTGGTTTGGACCGAACCGGACGAGCCACAAGCTGTAATCGGTAGTCATCTCCATTCCATCGCTTACCCAGCCAACTACAAAAAGCATTTGGATCGCGGCTCGTTGCTGACCGAAGGCTACGAACACACAGGCCACGACATTCAAGACATCGTCCTGCGCGGCGAATATCTTTACACCGCCAACGGCCCCGGCGGCTTTGAAGTTTTCGACGTCGCGAACATCGATCAAAAGGGATTTTCGGAACGAATCGTCAGCTCGCCAGTCTCGCCGCTTGGACAACGCACGCGGATCCACACCAACTACGCAACCAGCCTCGCGCTGCCGAGCACACTCGCGCTGGATCCGGGGCGCCTGCATATTCCCGAAAATGAAGAGCAACCGATCGATCTGTTCTACGCTTTCGTTTACATCTCCGACCGCGAGGAAGGACTCGTCATTAGCAACGTCGCAACGCTGGTCGATGGAAATCCGGATAATAATTTTCTCAAAGAAAGCGAGACGGTTCGTTTCAACCCGAAAGGAGCGCTGACCGGCGCGACATTCGTCGCCGCGGCTGGTCATCGGCTTTACCTGACGACGCCGCGCGGACTTTACGTTATCGATGTTAGCGATCCGACACACCCGCGCATCGCCGGCGAATTAACGAACAGTTTTCTGAAAAATCCGCGCTGCGTCGCGATCCAGTTCCGTTACGGATTCATTACTGACGATGAGGGCTTGAAGATCGTCGATCTTACCGAGCCGACGCGGCCGATTCCAATTCCACGCGCGACCATCGGACTCAACCACGCTGAACGCTTATACGTCGCGCGGACTTACGCTTACATCGCAAACGGGCCGGATGGACTTGCGATTGTCGATATTGAAAATCCGGAGCGACCGCAACTCGATCAAATGTTCAACGCCGGCGGCGCGTTGAATGACACGCGCGCGGTGCAAATCGGCAGTGTGAGTGCATCACAGTTTGCGCTCGTCGCCGATGGGCGGAACGGATTGCGCGTCGTGCAATTAATTTCACCGGACACGGTCGCTGGGGCGCAGGGATTCAGTCCGCGGCCGAATCCGAAGTTAATCGCGACCTATCCGACGAAAGGCGAAACGATTTGTGTTTCACGCGGACTCGAGCGCGATCGCGTGGTCGATGAGACCGGTGGGCAAACGGTCGTCTTCGGCCGTCGCGGATCGCGCCCATTTCACCTCGACGAGATGGAGCGCTTCTACCGAAGATCGACATTCGTCCCGCAGTCGCGGGACAAGGATTTCGAGCGACGCAAAGGAGAACTTTATCGCGTGGAAGACATCACCCTTTCGGGTGGTGTCCTGACAACCAAGGGCGGCGAAGTTTTATCGCCGCTGGCGACGCCAACGCCGTCGCCGCAGCCCATGATGTTGCCAGTCGAGCCGGAAGTGGAACCGACCGCCATTCCGACAGCGACGCCGCCGAGCAAAGTATTTCGCCGCGGTTATTGAGAGAAATATTGCCGCGCGCGGACGAAGTTAGTAAAAGGGCGGTATGGCCGACAAAAACAGCAAACAACCTTTGAATGTTCCTGGTGCCTGGTACGTCGACACCACCTGCACGATGTGTCGCACTTGTCTCGAAGAAGCTCCGAACCTTTTGAAAACGAACGACGACGAGACGGCCGTTTATTTCGCTAAACAACCTGAAGGCGATGCCGAAACCGCAGCCGCGCAGCGCTCGATGGAAGTTTGTCCGACCCTCGCGATCGGCAACGACGGCTAGCGAAGGTCGATATCGATATCGTTATGGCGGGACCTTACACACGCGCGAACCCTTTTCCGGCGAAGGTCATAACCAATCGTAGTTTGTGCGGGGAAGGATCGGAAAAAGATACGCGCCATTTCGAGATCGATCTCAAAGGTTGGGGATTGAATTACGACGTCGGCGATTCAATGACGGTCTGGCCGACCAACGATCCGGCACTGGTGGATGAGATCATCAACAAGATCGGCGCCAAAGGCGATGAGACAGTCAAGGGACCGAATGGGGAAAAAGCTTTGCGCGAGGTGCTCTTTCGCGATTGCCGAATTACCCAAACGACGCCGAAATTTCTGAAGGCGATCGCCGAGCGCGCGGTCAACGGCGCGCCGTTATTGACCGAGCTCTTGAAACTGGAACGCAAACAAGATCTCGACACTTATCTTTGGGGAATGGAAGTCGCCGATTTTTTGATCGAACACCCGTCGATCAAATGGACGCCGCAGGAACTGGTGGACACCCTCGCGAAATTGTTGCCGCGGATGTACTCCATTTCGTCGAGTCTGAAAGCACACCCCGATCAGGTGCATTTCACCATCGACGTGGTGCATTACGAAAGCCGCGGCCGGAAGCGCAAAGGCGTTTGCTCTACCTTCCTGGCTGAACGAGCGCAAAACGCGCCAGTCCCGGTTTTTCCCAACGCGTCAAAGTTTCGATTACCGGAAGACGGCAACACGCCGATCATCATGGTCGGTCCGGGCACGGGCGTGGCGCCGTTTCGCGCCTTTTTGCAGGAACGAAAAGCGACCGGCGCGAAAGGAAAAAACTGGCTGGTCTTCGGGTCGCAACATCAGCACTGCAATTATTTTTACCGCGAAGAGCTCGACAACTATCAGCGAGAAGAATTTCTTACCCGCTGCGACTGCGCCTGGTCGCGTGACTCGGCCGAGAAATCCTACGTCCAACACAAAATGCTCAATGGCGCAGACGAGATTTGGAAATGGATGGACAGCGAAGGCGCGCACTTTTTTGTTTGCGGCGACGCCCGCCGAATGGCCAAGGACGTCGACGCCGCGCTGCGTAAAATCATTCAGGACAAAGGCGGCAAGACTGAAGAGCAGACGAACGAATACGTCGAAAAACTCAAAGCAGATAAACGTTACAAGCGCGACGTGTATTAGAAAATGACGAATGACGAAACAACGATAAACTCGTTGCCTTAATATTTTCGCCATTCTATTTATCCCGACTTCCTTCGTCATTTGTCATTGCCTCATTCACATGTCGGAAATTGTCGCACCCGCAAAAAGAGCTGCCCCGGCCGGGCCTTGGACTCGTCAAAATCCATTTCCTGGAAAGCTGATCGTCAATCGCCGCTTAAGCAGCGATGACTCAGAAAAGGACACGCGCCATTTCGAGATCGATCTCACCGGCTGGGGGTTAAATTTCGAGCCGGGCGATTCGGTCGCGGTTTATCCGACTAACGATCCTAACCTGGTCGAAGAAATCCTTCGCGGGCTCGGGGCGAAAGGTGACGAACCGGTGCCGGCGGCGAAAACGATGAAGTTGTTTCGCGAAGCGTTATTACGCGATTATGCCATCACCCAGCCGACGCCGAAGTTTCTGAAAGCGATTGCTCAACGCGCGTCCGCTGCGCCGATGCTCACGGAATTGCTGCACCCGGATCGCAAACACGATCTCGAAAATTATCTTTGGGGCGCCGAAGTGATCGACTTCTTGCTCGAGCATCCATCGGTAAAATTCACGCCGGAGGAATTCGTCGCTCTGCTCACTAAATTACA
>CATPAT010000277.1 GCA_955652155.1 uncultured Chthoniobacterales bacterium
GCCTCGAAACACCGATGCCAAAACGAAATTCGCCGAGCACAATCACGGGCAAAGCGAGCTCGCGCGATTCTCGAATCACCTCCAGCAAAGCGGAATCTTTATCCAGCAAAGCGGAAAGCGCGTTCGTATCGAGGATCACAATCGGTCCTCGGGCTCGATTTTCTCGAATTCAAACTCAATCGCGCGCTCGATCGCCTTGCGCTCCTGTCGCAAATGCCGCAGCGCGCCATAAGCTCGCATCCACCTGGGAGCAGCAGCCTTCCCGTCGCGCGCGCTCCCTGTCACGTCAAGCCGCGACTCCAGCGCCTGGGTTAACAGTTGTTTAAGCGTTACTCCTTCCTGTGCTGCCATGCTCTTGGCGCGACGAAAAAGTGCTTCCGGCAATTCGATGGTCGTCTTCATCGACACCCATATTCCCATATCATCGGCATTTTAGCAAGCGCGAACAGATTGGCCCCGCGGATCACGCCAATCGATGCGAATGAATTGCAGCGCGATCGCATCTGGCGATTGACCGGTTCACCGGGCAAGTGATTGATAAGCAGATGGAGGTCGTAAACGAATAAAAATTTCGGCAGGGCATGGAAAGGGGTCGCTCCACTTTCTCTTCGCAGATTTCGCAGAATTTTGAAGTTGTCGTTTTAATGATATTGTTGGTATGCTTCGCAAGATTCGGCAACTCATCGCGGATCTGGAAAAGCATGGGTTCATCGATCGCGGAGGCAAAGGATCGCATCGAAACTTCCTCCATCCGAGCGGCGTGAAGATTACGCTTTCCGGAGCGCCGGAGACGATGCCAAACATTATCACGAGCGAGACCTCAAACGTGCGATTCGAAAGGTGCAACCATGAGCAAGAGCAAACCCTCTGATCACTACGTCAAAATCGTTGCCTGGAGCGATGAAGACCAATGTTACGTTGGTCGCTGCCCCAGCCTAATGTTAGGCGGAGTGCACGGCAGCGACGAGCGGGCAGTGTATGCCGAGTTATGCGAGGCGGTCGATGAGTGGATCCGATTGCACCAAGCCGAAGGCCTGCCCCTTCCCAGACCAACATCTCTCCGCGAAATCGAAGCGCTTGTTTGAATTCATCGTCGAAGGCAAGAAGCGATACTACCTTTACATCGCACTCGGTCGCGAGTTAAATGCCGGAACTGTGGATATGCTCGGTCAACAGCTCGAAGAAGTTACCGAGTAGCAGATCGAAGTCGTAAGCGAATGCGTCGGCTTCAAGAGCGTATCGAAGACATGGAAGACCTTATCGAGCTGCGCAGCGCAATTGAACGCAATGCCGGCAAACCGGGCGTGCCATGGGAGCAGGTGAAAACAGAGGTGGATCTCGACTCTGCCGGCCTTAAATATCTGAAACAATTGCTAACGCAGTTGAAAGGCTTGGGAACTGCCGAAGTTTTCTGGGTCCTGCCAGGCGAATGTGCGCGGCAAACATTGTTCGTGAACGAGTTTGACGCCCCAACTCTGACTGTGTACGGTCTTGCCGTGGATTATTCGAAGATCATCACGGTTGAACCTGGGAAGCGCAGTGGTAAACCTTGCATCCGAGGCCTGCGCATCACGGTTTATGACGTACTCGAGTATCTTGCTTCAGGCATGACACACGAGCAGATCCTGCGTGATTTTCCTTACCTGACTGAGGAGGATATCCAAGCGTGTCTCGCCTTCGCCGCCGATCGTGAGCGCAGGACGAGCTTCGTCGCTGGTGAGGCTTCTATTCGATGAAAACCTGTCGCCGGGGCTTGTTTCCCGTCTGGCAGATTTGTTTCCCAACTCTGCACACATTCACGAGTGCGGCCTTGGCGCGACCAGTGACGCTGCCATCTGGGAGTTTGCAATAAGCGAAGGCTTCACAATTGTGTCGAAGGATTGGGACTTTCACGATCAAGCTGTTTTACGGACTGGCCGACCCGAAAGTGATTTGGCTGCGACTCGGAAATTGCTCAACTGATCGGTTGGAGGAACTTCTCCGGTCATTTTCTCCAGCAATCGAACATTTCAACGCTGATCCAGCTAGTACGCTGCTCATGCTGCCTTAGTGGCCATTGGTCGCGTCAACCGCAGCATCGTCGGTCAGCAGTTCGAAGAAGTGACCGAATAGCAGATCGAGGTCGTAACGAATAAAAATTTCGCTCGCCACAGAGGTCGTCCGTCTAATTGTCTGTATTTTTTTAGGGCCGGCCAGTGGGAGAAGGAGAAGGGCGATCCAATGCCCCGTGATGATTCGGGTCCCACATCCATGCGCCCGGCGGCGTTGATAGTCCTTGGATGCCCGGTACTATTCGCGGCGCTGGTGTTTTGGCGTGGGCGCGGCTGGTGCCGGCACAATCGTCTCCGGGGTAACCACCGCCCGCTTGATCGGCAACCTCTCGCGACCCTCATCTACCCATGCTTTGAATGGCTTTTCCCAGCCGAAATAAATCAGCGCACCAACAATAAATAGTTCGACAAGCAGACGCATGGCAACCTGATCCTGTCAAAATCCAGACCGCAACGCAACCGCGAATTACGCGAACCTCACGGATGGAACTTTGCGACAGAGTGACCGGCAGGACGCATACCGTTTCTGGAAATGTTTGGAAACGCTGCCGGCGCATGTGCTGGTCGGCATCGGCAGGAGGCCGCAGGAAAAGCTCGCTCGTTATATTATAGAGCGGCTGAGTTATCGGCCGGTCGTTCATGGCATTGGCGCGGCGTTCGGATGCATCA
>CATPAT010000278.1 GCA_955652155.1 uncultured Chthoniobacterales bacterium
CGGAGCTTCTTTCGACACAAGCGATGCCGAGCCGCTCGCACGGGTGGAGTGTCCCAGCTGCGGCGAGAAAGGGCGGGCCGAGCGCATGTTCGATAATTTCCTGATCGTCGAAACAGTCGGCGTCGGCGGAATGGGCACTGTTTACAAGGCGCGCGACACTTTGCTCGACCGCTTCGTGGCGTTGAAACTATTGCGCAAGGACCTCGAAGGCGGACTCGATGAGACCGCGCAGTTGCGACAGGAAGCGCGCATGGCCGCGTCGGTCAATCATCCTAATATCGTCCAGGTTTTTTCATCCGGGACTGATCATGGCCAGTTTTATTTGGTAATGGAACTGGTTGAGCGCGGAAGTCTCGACGACTTCATCGAACAGCATACGCGTTTGCCCGAGGAACAAGTGTTGGAGGCCGGGATTCAAACAGCCAAAGGTCTGCGCGCGGCTTATGCCAAGGGCTTGATTCATCGCGATGTAAAGCCGGCCAACATTCTTTTCGCCGACGAACACGTGGCCAAGATCGGCGATTTTGGACTGGCCGGCATCGCAGCCGAAGCGCGCGGAGAAATCTGGGGCACGCCGTACTACGTCGCGCCGGAGCGATTAAACCAACAGCCGGAAGATTTTCGGAGCGACATCTATAGTCTCGGGGCCACTCTTTTTCACGCACTCGCGGGCAAGGCACCGATAGAGGGCGAAACAAACTCGGCAACCCAATTGCGCGCTTTAAAACAACAGCCGCTTTTGCTTTCGGCGGTCGCCCCCGAAGTCTCGCCTGAAACGGCGCGGGTTTTGCAGCGAATGATCGCACCCGAACCGGCGCAACGTTTTTCCTCTTATGACGAGCTCGTTACCGAACTTGAACGCGCCTATAAAAAACTGACCGGTCGCGACTTGATTGATGTCGCGACCGCTAAACGCCGAACGCGACGGATCATAACAGCAGGCGCGGTAGTATTGTTGATCGTCGCGCTTGCCGTTTTCGTTTTCGTTCGCAACACCCAGAAGCAGATCGCGATCTTTTCGACCGCAATTCCGATCTCCGAACTTGAGAAACAAGCAGCGGAAGCGCGACATCAGCTCGTCCTTAATCACTACAATGTCGCGGGAACGGCCTTTGGCCGGATCGCCACCGAAGCGCGAAACCGGCAACCGCTTTATGATTGGGCCCGTCTGCAACAAGGCCTTGCAGCTATGATCGGTCGCGACGACGGGCAGGCCCACCAAGCTTTTCAAGCAGTGGAAAAAGCAGGCGTAAAAGGTTTCCCGCGGGAAGATGTCGATCTTGCGAACTTCATGGTCGCGACATCTAAGACGCTTTTGTCACCGGGCCGGGTTCGGTCCGGTCAGCTTTCTGTTAAAGGCTCCAGCTCACCTGAGCTGTTCGGGCTTTTTCCGTTTGCTTTGAAAAACATCAGCCAGCTCGGCATCCAAGATGCGGCTCAGTTTCTCGAGCAATTTGTCAAAGCGCAGCCCACCGGAAAATTCGCGTGGATCGCGGAGCTGAAACCAATTGCGCAAAAGTATCTTGACGATTGCCGGTTTTATTTGAGCTGGAAAAGTCAGCCGAATCCAAGCGGCGATCTACCAACCTTCAAAAAACAGCTGAAAACGCGCAGCGCGATTTCCGATGCGATCCTTGGAAAAGAAAAACAGGTCGCGCCCACGATGAGATCAGAGCAGTCACAACCGCCGCGGCAGCTTACGCAGAAAGAATTGGAGACAGCAGCTCAGAGAAAGATGCAGTGGCTGGCTGCTTGGAAAAAAAGGCTGATTGACGATCTGAACCACAAACAATTCTCCGGTGCGATTATGGACACGAGTGGAGCGGAATACATCGGGGTCACCAGCGCGGATAATCAGACGATCGCGTTAAAGCTTCCCTACGGAATCGCGCGAGTTCCCTGGAGCAAACTCGCGCCAAAAACGCTGCTGAGCATTTCCAGTTCATTCATCCAGCCGAACGCGCCCGATGCGGCGGATCGACAATGGCTTTGCGCCGCTTACGCAAATGCGACCGGACAAGCGGACGCGGCCCGACAGTTGGCCGAAGCCGCTGCCCAATCGAAGCCGGAATATCGGGAGCAGATCGCGCTGCTCGATATTCGGTAGAGCGCGACTCTGTCGAGTCCCTGCATTTTGGCTCATCTCTTGCTGCCTAAGATGCATGCGCCGCTGGATTTACCTCGGCTTTTCGCTTCTCGTGCTTACAATGCAGGCTGGGCAGTTGCCGCTCACCGTGAGTGAGATCGGCCTCATGTTGCGCTCCGGTTACTCGAGCAACTCGCTCAAGCAGGAATTATCGACCCGGCACTTCGCCGACACTGTCGATGAAGCCAAAGAAAAGACGCTGGTCAAAGCCGGCGCTTCCGCGGAATTGATCGCCGCTTTGAAGAGCGGAATCTATTCGCTTTCACCGGAAAAAACGGCGGCAATTCAAGAGCAAATCGCCACTGAAGCGCAACATCGCGCCGAGCAAGTCGAAGCTGCGCGAAAATACGAAGCCGCTTATCAAGCCGACCTCCTTCGCAAACGCACTGGCAAGCCGGCAGCCCCGAACACCGGCGGCACGGCGGCCATTTCGGAGTTTCTCAAAACCGATCTGGTTCAGCTCAAAAACGGCGCGCCTGCGCACGCGGACGAAACGGCATTGGCGAGCAAGAAATTGATCGCGTTCTATTTTTCGGCGGAATGGTGCGGTCCGTGTCGCAAGTTCACGCCCCAGCTTGTAGATTATTACAAACGCGTCGCGCCGGAACATCCGGAGTTTGAGATCGTCTTTTTCAGTATGGACCGCTCGCTTTATGCGATGGAAAAGTACATGCGCGACGAAAACATGCCGTGGCTGGCGATCGATTTTTCCAAGCTGAAAGAAAAAGAAATTTTGAAGAAGAACGCCGGTGACGGAATTCCATCGCTCGTCCTGGTCGATTCAACCGGCAACGTTATCTCCAGTAGTTATTCCGGCGGCCAATATCGCGGGCCGCAGCAAGTGCTCGCCGATCTGGATGCGATCTTCGCTGGCAAAGCGCTGGCCCGAGTGGCCTCTGCTCAATAAAGGCAGTTGCTGATTGCTCGCCAAGCTCGTCTATTTTGTCGAGCAAATGGCAACGAACTCGGACGCGGAGCGGATGGCAAGGCTCGGCATTCGCGAGGTTGATCTTGAAGAAACGTTCGCGCGGTCGGGTGGTCCCGGCGGTCAGAACGTAAACAAAGTCGCCACTGCGGTGACACTGCGGCATCGACCCAGCGGCATCAGCGTAACGGCTCAGGATTCCCGTTCTCAGGCGATGAATCGCAAGCTCGCGCGACAGCGTTTGCTCGATGCAATCGAAGATCGACAACGCGCGATGCGACGCACGCAGGTTGCCGCTCGTGAAAAAGAGCGACGCCGCAAATCTCCACGGCCGCCCGCGTTGAAACGAAGAATTCTTGAGTCAAAACGAAAACGTAGCGCATTGAAAAAACTTCGGAGCCAAATCAACGACTAGAATTCTTACCAGAGCAATTCTTGCAGAACTTTAATTCTCGCTTCCATCAGCTTGCATTTCTCTTCAATGGAAGTGGTGGCGTCGCGCTTTTTCAGCCACTCGATCTGCTCCCTCTTGACTGCCGAGTTCGAGATCACCAAACAGATCCCCGATGCGGTCGTATTCGTTTCGGGTCAACGGTAGCGCCTCCGCCATCAGCCATTTTTTCGAACGGAGATCGAACGTCCCGTGAAAAAGCGCGTAGTAACCGCCTTTCTCGTTAAGTTGTTTCGGATCCGTCGTCGAAACTGCTCCAACCCGCATTTTGCGGTCGGCACCGATCCGGAAATGAGGCGTCGCGTCGCCTCCGCTACTTGCGGGATCATGTAACTGTTTGACAATGGCGGCCTTGAGCGACTTGTCAATCTCTTTGCCGATGTCTGTTTGAACGAAACCCGAACCTTTCAGTTCCAGAATTGAAATGGTGTCGAATCCAAATCGGCCAGATAGTTTGTCTCCTCAAGGGACTCCTCCTTTTCCCAAGCATCCATCGAAGGAAGAAGAATACCGTATCGCTCGTCGGGTGATTGGGTGTTTTCGTAAACGACATATCCATCCGGCCAATCTCCGGTTGCGGCCTTCGTCGCCGAGAGAAGAACGAAGCATCCAACCGCGAAGACTAGGCGGGATGTGTCCGCTATCGAAGTCATCGGCCGATTCTTTGCCCAAGTTCGACGCCTGGCAAGATCGACATCGAGACGAACCGGCGGCAATCAGCCCACTTCGCTCAATTAATTTACGTCTGCCGAAGAGGCTTTGGGCGAACTAATTATGTAACGATGATTCGCACTATGAAAAAACTTCTTATTCCTTTGTTTTCGGTTCTGATCGCGGTCTTCCTGAGTTCCTGTGCTCACGAGCCGACGTCGACTACGACCTCGACTACTACTCGTGAGACGACGGTACAGCAGCCGACGACGACGCAGCAGACGACAACGACGCGCTACTAATTCGAGGTTTTCTTCCCGAGACGAGAAAGGGCACGCGACCGCGTGCCCTTACTTTCTTTAAGCCTTTTCCGGGGTCGGCGCTTCTGCAGTCTGGGCTTCTTCTTCCGCCTGACTGACAACTGGCGCAATCGCCTGTAATTTTTCGCCTTTCCGCAAATCCATTAATTTTACGCCCATCGTATTGCGTCCGGTCTCGCGGATTTCTTTTACCCGGGTTCGCACCATTTGGCCCTTGGTCGTGATCAGCATCATCTCGTCGCTGTCGCGCACGGTCAGAGCGCCGACCACGTCACCGGTCTTGGCGCCGGTTTTCATCGTGATGATGCCTTTGCCACCGCGTTTTTGTTTGCGGTAATCATCGAACGGCGTGCGCTTGCCGATCCCGTTTTCGCCGGCAACCAGAAGCATCGCGTTTGGATCGACAAGCGCGATGCCGACCACTTGATCTTTTTTGTCTGGGCGAATTCCCCAGACGCCGACTGTGTTCCGGCCCTGATCGCGCAATTGTTCCTCGTGAAATCGAAGACTCATTCCTTCCTTGGTAATCAGAACAATCTCGTTATTGCCGCTTGTCAGCTTGGCGTCGATCAGGCGATCGCCTTTTTCAATTTGGATGGCGATGATCCCGCCTTTGCGAACGTTCCGATAATCGGAAAGGTTCGATTTCTTGACGATGCCGGACTGTGTCGCGAAGACGATGTGAAGATTTTCGTCCCAGGTTTGATCGACCGCATTCGGGCCAACGCCCGATTTCTTTGATTGGATTCGAATCGTCGCGGCGATTTTCTCATCCGGTCTGAGTTCGAGAATGTTCGCGATCGAGCGTCCTTTGGCCGCGCGCCCCATCTCGGGGATTTCGTACACTTTTTCGACGTAGGCGCGGCCCGACTCCGTGAAAAACATCAGGTAGTCGTGCGTGGTCGCGGTGAAGAGATGCTCGATGAAATCGCCCTCTTCTTCTTCCGTCGCCCCCTCGCGCGTCGTCATCCCGATCACGCCTTTGCCGCCGCGCCGCTGCGCGCGGAACGCGCTCACCGCCGTGCGTTTGATGAAACCGCCATGGGTGATGCTGATGATGCAGCCCTCATTGGCGATGAGATCTTCCATGTTGATCTCGCCTTCATCGACTGCGAACTGAGTTAAACGCGGCGACCCGTGTTTATCCCGCAATTCGCGCAGCTCTTTTTTGATAATGGTGAAAACGCGCTGCTCCTTGGCCAGAATGTCGCGCAGATCCTGGATCGTCTTGATTAGCTCCTTGTATTCGTTGTCGATCTTGTCCCGCTCGAGGCCGGTCAATTGATACAAGCGAAGATCGAGAATCTGGTTGGCCTGGTGCTCACTGAAGGCGTAACGCCCATCCGTCAGGCGCGCGGGATTGCGAATGAGAATGCCGATCTGTTCGACCTGCTTTTTGGTGAACTCGAACGCGAGCAATTTGATACGCGCCTCTTCGCGATTGGCTGATCCGCGAATGATGCGAATGAATTCGTCCAGATTCGCGAGCGCGATAAGATACCCTTCGAGGGTCTCGGCCCGTTCCTCGGCCTTGCGCAATTCGAAGCGCGTCCGACGTAAGACAACTTCACGGCGATGTTCGATGTAGGCCGCGTTCGCATCCTTGAGTGAGAGTAATTTCGGACGCCCGTGATCGATCGCCAGCATGATGACCGCGAACGAGCTTTCCATCGCGGTGTGCTTGTAAAGATTGTTAATGACGATCTTCGGATTCGCGTCACGCTTAAGCTCGATCACAACGCGCGTATTTTCGTCCGATTCATCGCGGACCGCCGTGATCTCGCTCAGAACTTTTTCGTTCACGAGATCGGCGATACGCTCGACCAGCGTAGCGCGATTCACATTGTATGGAATCTCCGTGATGACGATCTGTTCTTTCCCGCCTTTGATTTCTTCAACGCCGGCTTTGCCGCGCACTTTCATGCTGCCGCGGCCGGTCTCGAGATACTGCTTAACGCCGCTGATGCCGCAGATCGCGCACCCGGTCGGGAAATCCGGCCCCTTCACATGCTTCATCAACTCATCGAGAGTGATGTCGGGGTCGTCGATTTGCGCGCAAATCCCATCGATCACTTCGACCAAATTGTGCGGCGGAATGTTCGTCGCCATTCCAACCGCGATGCCGGTGCCGCCGTTGACGAGAAGATTTGGAAACGCCGCCGGGAAAACAGTCGGCTCCGTCCGCGTCTCGTCGTAGTTCGGAACGAAATCGACCGTGTCCTTATCCATGTCGACCATGAGCGCGGCGCCGAGATGGGTCATGCGCGCCTCGGTGTAACGCATCGCCGCGGGCGGATCGCCTTCGACCGATCCGAAATTGCCCTGGCCGTCCACCAACCGCTCGCGCATCGCCCACGCCTGCGCCATGTGGACGAG